>JBGCFJ010000981.1:0-7311 GCA_045106885.1 Saprospiraceae bacterium | reverse complement strand
CTTCTAAATTCCAGACACCTGCTTTTAACCAATGTCCTTCTATCATCATTTTAGCACCTACCATGCAAGGTACGCCAGTAGAGTAGGAGATAGCCTGTGATTGTACTTCTTTATAGCAATCTTGGTGGTCTTTTACGGTATAAACAAAGACTGATTTTTTTCTACCATCTTTAATGCCTTTGACCAAACAGCCGATACAAATTTCACCTTTTGTACGTGGACCTAAAGTTGATGGGTCTGGCAATAGTTTCTTTAAAAATTGAATGGGAATAATTTGCTGTCCGTTAAATTCGACAGGCTCAATTCCAATCATCCCTACATTACCTAACACTTCTAAATGTTTTAAATAGGATTCTCCAAAAGACATCCAAAATTGGGCTTTTATGAGACTTGGGAAATTCTTGGTCAAAGATTCCAATTCTTCATGATACATTCTGTAAATATTATAAGTACCCACATTATCAGGACAGGTAAATGACTGACTTAGGGACATGGCAGGAGTTGTGACGAATTCCCCATTTTCCCAATGCTTACACTCCGCAGTCACCTCTCGGATATTAATCTCTGGATTAAAGTTGGTTGCAAAAGGATAGCCGTGGTCACCGCCGTTGACATCAATAATATCTAAAAAATGAATTTCATCGAAATAGTGTTTAGCCGCATAAGCAGTAAAAACACTCGTTGCTCCAGGGTCAAATCCAGAACCTAATAAAGCCATTAATTCCGCATCTTTAAATCGGTCTTGATAAGCCCATTGCCAACTATATTCAAATTTTGCCTCGTCCTTCGGTTCGTAATTTGCTGTATCCAAATAATGTACACCTGTTTCTAAACAAGCGTCCATAATGGTTAAGTCTTGGTAAGGTAAAGCCACATTGATTACCATAAATGGTTGGACTTTATTAATCAACTCCACTAATTCGGGAACATTATCAGCATCTACTTGGGCTGTTTCAACGGTTACCCCATAGTTTTGCTTTACCTGTTCGGCAATCGCAATACACTTTGATTCTGTGCGACTTGCTAGCACAATTTCAGAAAAAACATTCGACAGTTCAGCGCATTTGGCAACGACAACGCCACCTACACCTCCTGCACCAATGATTAATACTTTTTTCATTTTTGAATTTATTAAATGAGATGTTAGAAGTCAGACCGTTATCTACGATAACTGTCAGAAGTCAGATTTGGCACCTGTTCCATGTCTGACTTCTGACAGAAAATTTCAATTTTCGGTCTGACATCTGACAATGAAATGGTCTACCTAATTTCAATAGCCTAAAATCGACAACATTTCATCAACTTTCTGTTCTTCTCGATAAACATGTGTTGTGAAATTGCCTGTTTTATCTCGGTCAATTACAATATGCTGTGGAGCTGGGATTAGGCAATGTTTGATGCCACCATAGCCACTAATTGCCTCTTGATAAGCTCCTGTATGGAAGAAACCTACATATAGTGGTTCTTTTGCTTTGGGTTCAATAATTGGCAAAAACACCTGTTGATTCATTTCTTCTGAATTATAATAGTCCGATTGGTCGCAACTAATACCGCCTATATTGACCCGTCGATATTCCTTATCCCATTTATTAATAGGTAGTAAAATGAACTTTTCCAAAATACTCCAAGCATCGGGAATGGTATTCATTAAACTATTATTAATGATGTACCAGTCTTCTCGGTCATTCTGTTTTTTATGCTCTAAAACTTCAAAAATAACTGCACCACTTTCTCCTACCGTAAATTTCCCGAATTCCGTAAAAAGGTCTGGTTCTTCAATGCCTTCATTCTCACAAGTCTCTTTAATATTTCGGACGATTTCATCGACCATATAGGTATAATCGTATTCAAATCCCAAATTATTTCTAATTGGAAATCCACCACCTAAATTCAAAGCTTTCAATTCGGGACAAATCTTTTTTAATTCTACAAATACGTTAAGTGCCTTTTTAAATTCTCCCCAATAGTGCATATTATCTTTGATGCCAGAATCGACGAAAAAATGGAGCATTTTTAACTTAATTCGCTTTTTAGTAGCTACCTTATTTTTATAGAAATCAATAATTTCAGAAGGTCTAATCCCTAAGCGAGAAGTATAATAATCTGATTGAGGTTGTAAATCGGTAGCTAATCGCAAGCCAATCTTTAAGGTCTTGCGAGTCATACTATTCAAGCGCTCCAACTCTCGCATACTATCCAAAACGGTAATGGAATTTTTGAAACCCATTTTATTTAGCTGAATGATTTTTTGTAAATAATCATCGGTTTTATAACCATTATGGATTAAAATAGTGCTTTTGTTGAGTTTTTCGCTTTCAAATAATTTAAAAACAAGGTCTATATCAAAACTAGAAGAAGTTTCTAAGTGAATGTCATGAGTCAAAGCCTCTGACAACATGTGTTGAAAATGACAACATTTAGTACAATAGCAATACTTATATTTTCCTTTGTAGCCATTTTTTTTCATCGCCTTATTAAACCAATTCTTTGCCCGTTTAATCTGGTCGCCAATCTTTGGTAAATAAGTCAATCTAAAAGGTGTTCCATACTGCTCGATTAAATGCTCAATGGAAACTCCATGGAAATGCAAATAACCATTCCGCAAATCAAATCCCTCTTGAGGAAAATAATAAGTTTGGTCAATTAAATCTGCGTAGGTGTTTTTCATTTTAATATTACCGTGTTAAGTCTATATATTTTGGTTCAAAAAGTGCACAAAAGTAGTAGGCAATTCTGAATAAATTCTGAAATTTTAGATTGTTTTTAAAAAGACCAGAAGATTAAATATTCAGCTGGATGAATCTTGTGAAATCACTTTTTAAGGTCAATAAAACTATACCTTATTTATTCCCAACCATCAATTGGATATTTTCTAATTGGTGGTTATTTTTTTATATCAAATCATTTTAAAAAAAACTAATTTTCTAGCCCCAAAATTCAGTTTATATTCAGAATTGCCTGCTTTATTTGCATCGAATTAGGAGGAACCAATTTTATTTTAAAGTCTTCCTTTGCCAATAACCTTTTTTCATTAAAAAAAAACAATAACCGTGACTGTCTTAAACGACCTAAAAACCGCTAACTTAATTCAGCCTGGCAATTTCGAGCCACATGACCATTGGTATCCAAAAGCTTTTAATGCGACGATTCACCCAATGATTCATTTCTTTATGAATTTGGATAAAGAACGGATTATTACTCGGTATTGCCACATGCACCCAACCGTCAATACAGATAAATTAAGAGAGCTATTAAATTATAGAGCCAAATATTTCCTTTGGGCAGGTGCAGATTTATTAAATGTTACCTCTGCAGGGGGGAAAAGACAGATGGTCGTCATCGAAAACAACTCTTGCCCATCGGGGCAAAAATCCATGCCGCTATTGGATGACAATCAGGAACAAGGTAGTTATCGCCTATTGGTAGAACGCACTTTTAAACCTTATTTAAAAAATCTTAGAAATAAAATAAAGGGAGGTTTGGCAGTTATTTATGACAAGAATCCTATGGAGGTTTCAGGTTATGCAGAAGTGATTGCGGATGTGATGCAAGAACCAGTTTACTATGCTACTTTTTATAAAGATGAAAAAGACCCTGCCGTTCGGTTTGTGGATGGTGTAATGGAAATTAGAAATTCAGAAGGGGAGTGGATTCCGATTCGAGCAGCTTTTAGATATGTGACGCAAAAACCATGGAATCGTTTGCCATTATTATCCAAAACCAAAATTCTAAATCCAATTATAGCTTGCTTAGCAGGTGGTCGTAATAAGATGGTCGCAGCCAAAGCTTATGATATTTTTAATGCCGAATTACAACCACATGGCTTAAAAATAAACACCCCTGAAACGATTTGGGATGTGAGTAAAAACGAAGTGCCGCTATGGGTTAAAAAAATGGGTGGTCAAGCGGTTGTAAAAGTGCCTTATAGCAATGCAGGACAAGGCGTTTATACCATCGTAACGAAAAAAGAATTAGATGCTTTCATGGAATTGGAATTTGATTATGACCGATTTATCGTCCAAAGTTTGATTGGTAATTATAATTGGAGCAGTACAACGGCATCGGGGAAATTATACCATGTCGGAACGATTCCAAACGCTAAGGGACATACCTTCGTGGCGGATATTCGGATGATGGTCAGTTCTACTCCAGATGGGATTAAGCCACTTTGTACTTATGCTCGCCGTTCCGCTAAACCTTTAGTTGACCACATTGAAGATAGTACGGATAGTTGGAAAATGTTAGGAACGAATTTATCCTTTAAAAATCCTGATGGTTCATGGGGAAGTGATACCAATCGCTTGGTCTTAATGGATAGAAGAGATTTTAATAAATTGGGAGTGGGTTTAGATGATATGATTGAGGCGTATATTCAAACTGTTTTATCTATGGTCGCAATCGATAAAATGGCGCAAACGCTGGTTAATAAAAACGGAAAATTTAGAATGCGCTTATTCAAGAGTTTAAACAATGACCCAGGGTTAATCAATGAAATTTATTCCAATGAAAAAGTTTAAATTATTGGTTTTAACAGACCACAGCAACCATAGTGGGGAAAATTCTTTGTACGCTTTGGTACAATCTATGCGAAATCACCCACGCTGCGCACAGATAGATGTAGCCAGTAGAGGGAATGACATCAATCATTTTTTCTTTAATCGGCTAATCCCTAAATGGATATTTGTCAATAAAGTAATGGCTGATTTTTCTTTTCATTCAAAAGGAAAATATTTCCAAGAAAATACCCGTCGAGAAAATTTAGCTTTTTATGATGCTATTTGGTTGAGAATGCCGCCGCCATTATCTGGAGAGTTTTTAGCTTTTTTAACCCAAGCATTCCCCAATCAGTTAATTATCAATAACCCTGATGGTATTTATCAAACGGGAAGTAAAGAGTTTTTAATAAATTTTCCTCAACTATGTCCACCGATGCAAATCTGCCGAACAATAGAGGACATTATTCAATTTAAAAATCAATTTCCAATTGTCCTTAAACCCTTTAGAGATTATGGCGGTAAAGGCATCATCAGAATAGATGGGAATACCATCTGGGATGGTAAAACACAAAAGATTTTTAAGGAATTTGCTAGTCAATATAAAGAAAAACAGATTCCTTATTTAGGCGTTAAGTTCTTAAAAAATGTCGGGCAAGGGGATAAGCGAATTGTGGTCGTAAATGGGCAAATTATCGGCGCATCTTTGCGTTTACCAGCCAAAGATTCGTGGATATGTAATGTGGCACAAGGAGGTAGTTCAAATAAAACTAAAGTGTCCGACGAAGAGGTGAAGATTATTCAAGAAATAGACCCTATTTTAGCAAAAATGGGCATTGCGATGTATGGCGTTGATACTTTAGTAGGAGATGATGGCAAACGAGTTTTGTCTGAAATTAACACAACCAGTATTGGTGGCTTGCCTCAAATTGCCCGAATGGAAGGAAAACCTTTAGTCAAACAGGCAACTGATTTGATTTGGGATTATATCATTAAAAAAACAAAAGTACTAGATGCAATTACAGACTGACCAAAAAATTCCTATTATTAAGACCCTGAATGTAGCAGAAGTCCCGAAAGGAACAATTAGTCGGTATTGGCTCAACTTGGTGACAGATGGAATGGGACAACCTGTACAAATTCCCATCATTGTTGCCAGAGGGTATCAAGATGGAAAAGTACTTGGTTTAACGGCTGCCGTTCATGGCAATGAGCTGAATGGCATTCCTGTTATTCAGCGAATCTTTAAAGAGATTGATATCAATGAATTAAAAGGAACAATCGTTGGTGTTCCTGTGGTGAATGTTCCTTCCTTTCAGCGAAAGAGACGACGCTTTATTGATGGTACAGATTTGAATCATATTATGCCAGGCAAATCTAATGGGACGGTTAGTCAAATATATGCTCATCGAGTAGTCACTCGTATTGTCCACCAGTTTGATTATTTGATGGATTTGCATACGGCTAGTGTTGGTCGCATTAATTCCTACTATGTTCGGGCAGATATGTTAGACCCAGTTGTCAAACAAATGGCAAAGCTACAGAACGCTCAAATCATCGTTCACAATCCACCTAGTGACGGAACTCTTCGGGGAACTGCTGATGAATTGGGCATCCCTGCGATTACCTTAGAAGTTGGGAATCCTAACACTTTTCAAAAAGGCATGATTCGAGAAGGATTGACGGGTATCCATAATGTTTTAGGGTATTTAGGTATGATAAATTGTGAGATTGATGAAGGAGAGGATGACACCGTTTTGTGTAAGAAGTCTTATTGGATTTATACCGATACGGGTGGTATTATGACGGTTCACCCTAAAGTAACAGAGTTAGTTAAAAAAGGCGATGTAATAGCTACCATGCGAAATATCTTTGGCGACTTAATGCAAGAATATCATGCACCAGAAGATGGCATTGTAATAGGGAAAAGTGTTAGTCCTGTTAATCAAACTGGTGGGCGAATTTTGCATTTGGGGATTTTGAAAATTTAACTAGAAAAAACTAAAAATAGGGCGAGTAAATTAATTGGAGGGGGCTTGTATTGTTTTTATAAAGATTTATTATTTTCCCTTGATTACTCTAAAGATTGAACCTTTTAGTACCATCTGGTTCATAATAATACCTTTAGATTCGAACTGATATTTTAATAGATAGCATTTAATACTGAAGAAAAAAATGTCCATTTTTTTCTTCAGTATTAAATGCTATCCAAAATTTTCAACATTCAAATGCCACAAAAAAGCTCCTAAACTTTATTTGAAAATTTTTCTGCATCACGTTAAGCTATACTGTTTAGTGGCGATGGTGGCTTAGAAACTTGAGATTTGATTTTGAAAAAATCAGTACGCAGTACCGAGGCGAATGCCGAGAATCGAAAACTTCGACTCGAAGAGTAAGCCCCTAAAATAATTAATATTTCAATATTCTCTATCGTCCTAATTTGTGCTGCCTTTGGTTTCTTGCTTGATTTACCTGATACTGCTTTTGCAAATAATCATCTATCTCATTCCCTGCCATTGCTCTAAATAACTGTTTTTCATTTGGTAATTCAATCTTTTCAATCTTCTCGGAATGTCGATTATACATTCTTGCTAAATCTATCCCATGTTTTTGTCCTAATTGATTTAATCCTTTTGCCAATTCAGTATTCGAACTGCTAAATACTACCCACCTATCCTTATATTTCATTTCTATTTTTGCTCCACTTCCTAAAGAGTTTTTAAGCGCTAGTCTTAATTGCACATGCTCTGATACATCTAAATGACCTTTCAACTTATTCCAAGATAAATCTCTATGAACATCTGATGCTTTAAATAAC
>JBGCFJ010000980.1:0-10280 GCA_045106885.1 Saprospiraceae bacterium | reverse complement strand
GTCTAAGCTACAATTCTCCACCCATATCATTTTGAACCCTAAAATTAATGGGGCATAGTTCTTTTTTATCCACATTTCTTTTCGTTGAGTCAAATGAAAGGCATTTCTTCCCTTCAATCTATATCTAAAGTGATTAGCCTTTCTAGTTATACTTTTTTCAGTAGTACATTTAAGCTGAATACCAATTTGTCCGCCTGTGGTTAAGTAACTGAAACCATCCTTAGATTTCAATTTATTGACTTCTTTAATGATTATATCATCCCCATAGTCTTGTTCGACTTTAGTAACAATAAAACCTTCACGTTCAGCAATGACGCTGATAAAATTAACGGAGAGTAATTCTTTGATTGTTTCCTCATTCATAGTATATTATTTTCTTGGTAGGCTAAAGACAGCAAATAATATACTTAAAATACTAAATTTTCGGATAGAGTAACATATTTTTTAATTGCTCATTAGAATCTCCCTCCGTACTCATTAAATCGGCTAAAGTGACCTTTTCTAATAAATTATCCAAAGTAAATTGAACCATTTTCCAGAGCGAACGCACAGAACAATCTACGGAATTGGTGCATAATCTACCAATGCCTGCATGAGAACCACAAAACTCTTGGTCAAATAATTTACCGCCTAAAGCGGTTAATACTTCATTGATAGTGATCGCTTCTACTGCTTTCGCTAAAACATAACCTCCTTTATGTCCTCGGGTACTTTGAACTAGGCCCGCCAGTCGCAAAGTTCTTGTTAATTTACCCACGTAAGGTTCTGACATCCCTTCCAATTCACTTAATTGAGGAATACTCAAACCCAATTCTGTATCTGCCCGAGCAATGCGGAGTAAGATACGTAATCCATATTCGTCTTGAGAAGAAATTTTCATATTTTAAAGGTATAGAGGTTTAAAGGTATAGCGGGGTAAAGGTTTAAAGGTTCAAAGGTATAAGGGTTTAAAGGTATAAGGGTTCAAAGGTATAAGGGTTTAGGGGGATAGAGATTCCGTTATTTCAGAGGCTCGTATACCGTAAACCGTGTACCGAATACCGTTTACTAAAACATATCCAAAGCAAATCTTGCTTCTTCGCTCATTCTATCTTTAGACCACGGCGGGTCAAAGACGACTCTTAAATCCACATCTTCTACACCTTCTACACTCATAACCTTTTCTTGCACTTCCATTGGTAGCGATTCGGCTACAGGGCATGCAGGAGAGGTCAAAGTCATTTCTAAATAGACATTGCCTTCTTCATCAATTTCTACCTTATAAATCAAACCTAAAGCGTTAATGTCCACAGGAATTTCTGGGTCATAAACGGTTTCGATTTGTTCGTATATTTTTGCTATAATTGCTTCTTTATTCATTTTCTTGCTTTCTTTTTTGAAAATATAGATAAAAACAAGTTAACCCTGCCAATGTAAATAAACCTCCACTAATAAAATCTGCTATTTTGTTATCTAAAGCATTAAACTCTATAAAAGTAATAGCAGAAAGTAAGAACAATATGCTCGAAATCAAATAACCAATACTTTCTCTTTCTATTTAAATTATTTTAAATAAAAGTGCAGGAGCATTTCAGTTTCCTTGCGTTCGTTTTTTATGATATTGATAAAAACTATTCGATGACTACCCTTTTTTCTCCTTATTTTTATATCTCAAATAATTATAAAAATAGACGCATGAAACAGTCAAAAAAAGTACACCAGGCACAACTGCATTCCATTCTAGCGCATCAAAATCAACCCTTAGCAAGCTGAGTGTTCCCACCAATAAAAACAAAATACTTGTGACTAAATATCCAGAACTACCGTTCATTTTTAGATTTTTTGATTATTGAGTCAAGGCTACTCCATATAGCTTCATTTGCTTTACCATACTCACTAAGCCATTAGACCGAGTAGGGGAGAGGTGTTCTTTTAAACCAATTTTATTAATAAAATATAAATCTGAATTAGCTACAGCTTTCGCAGGCTGACCAGATAACACTCGAACTAACAAAGCAATAATTCCTTTCGTAATGATGGCATCACTATCCGCTGTAAAATCAATTTGATTGCCTTTATTATCGGCGTGTAACCAGACTTGACTTTGACAACCTTTGATTAAGTGCGTAGCATCTTTATACTGTACATCAATCAAGGGTAGGCTTTTGCCCAAATAAATGATGTATTCATATTTTTCCATCCAATCATCAAAAAAAGCAAATTCTTCGATGATTTCGTCTTGTATTTCGTTGATACTCAAATCTTATTGAAATTATTGAGTAGTTCTCAATGTACCGACGAGTTCATTTGTCGCTTGCTTATATAGACTGCGACGAATGAACTCGTTGGGCACAGATAAATTTTGACGCTATTTTCTGCTACGAAATTACCCTGAAAGGGTAAAACATGAATAGCCCCGAATAACAATTCGGGGAAAAATGGTAAAATGTATCCCAATCCTGAAGGGATTGAATGTGAAAAATCATTTAATTCACGTTCAACTCCTTCAGAGTTGGGAAATGAAGTCAAAATATCACCAACCCCAGATTTCATCCGGGGCTATTCATGTTCAATCCCCTTCGGGATTGATGAAAATCGGAAAATTTAATTACAAATTTTTTATCTGTACAGGTCGAATGAATTTGTCTGTACATTGAAAATTTCTCTTATTAAAAATTATTAACTAAGCATACGAGCTGCTCGTTTTACTCCTGCGACTAACTTATCAATGTCCTCCTTATTATTATAAAAAGCGAAAGACGCTCGAACCGTTCCAGGAATACCAAATCTAGCCATTAAAGGCTGCGTACAGTGGTGACCTGTTCTGACGGCAATGCCTAATTTATCTAAAATAGTTCCGACATCATAAGGATGTGCTCCTTCTAGTAAAAAAGAAATAACACTCGCTTTTTCCTTGGCTTCTCCTACGATACGAATACCGTCAATCTGTTTTAATTGAGACGTACCATAAGCCAATAAGTCATTTTCGTGCTGGATAATTGCCTCATGCCCAATTTCTTGCATGTATTCTACCGCTGCTCCTAACCCGATAACACCTGCAATATCTGGCGTACCCGCTTCAAATTTATGAGGTAAGGTATTATAGGTTGTTTTTTCAAAAGTCACGGTTTCAATCATCTCTCCACCACCATGATAAGGAGGCATGGCATTTAACCATTTTTCTTTACCATATAAAATACCAATACCCGTTGGACCACACATTTTGTGTCCAGAAAAAGTATAAAAATCAACGTCTAATTCCTGTACATCAATTTTTAAATGCGGAATCGCTTGCGCTCCATCAATTAAAACAGGAATATTCTTAGCATGTGCTTTAGCAATAATTTCCTTAATAGGATTAATCGTTCCTAAAGCATTCGAAATATGATTAATCGAAACGATTTTAGTCTTGTCCGTCAACAATTTATCAAATTCCGACATAATTATTTCCCCCTCCTCATTGATAGGTACAACTTTCAAATGCGCCCCTTTCTCCTCACAAATCATCTGCCAAGGCACGATATTCGAGTGATGTTCCATCGTAGAAATCAATACCTCATCTCCTTCATTTAAGAATTTACGTCCAAAACAATTCGCCACTAAATTGATGCCCTCCGTCGTACCCCGAACGAAAATACATTCTTTGTCACTAGGCGCATTAATAAATTCCTTGACTAATTTTCGACTTTTCTCAAAAGCATCTGTTGCTTCTTGGCTCAATTGATAGACGCCTCTATGCACATTCGCATGGAGGTTTTTATAATAACTATCCATTGCGTCAATGACATAATTTGGCTTTTGACTAGATGCTGCACTGTCTAAAAAGACGATGGGTTTGCCATTCATTGCTCGCTTTAGTAGCGGAAAGTCTTTTCGAATTTCTGCGAAGTCTATTTTATTTTTGGTGGCTGTTGCCATATTAATTATCAATTAAGTCTGGGTCAATTAAAAAAAAATCTGGAAATTCTATTCCTTTATTTTCTTCGTAAATATCTATGATGTCAATAACATTTTTAATATATCCATTTACATCTAACGGTTTTACAACCATTTTACAAAACTTCGTTTCTGAATCTAGATTATTAAGTAACAAATGAGGCTTAACTAAACTCCAGCAAGTATATCCATCTTCAAATTGGACTAAAGTAGAAAAATACTCCCATTCTTTATCTTTGGTAACTCCTTTCTTTTGATAAACATATTTTAAAAAAGCCTTTCCGTTATAAAGTCCTCCTAATTTCGTTGTTCTATTTCCTTCTAACTTTGGAATATTTTCAATGTTTAAATATTTTTTCATATTATTTTAAAGAATTCTAAGAATCTAATATCTATATGTAATTTACCTTCTAATCCCCTTCAAAATAGTCTGAGCAATATAAGGTCGTTCAGGGGGCAACTGTAATTCCTGTTTTAAAGGATCAATTATTACATCCATCCCTTCGAGAGGAATTGCACCTAAAAGTACTTCTGCATTATTTGGCACAACTAAAGCATCAACAGTTGTTCTTCGAGTCTTAAAACGAACTTCAATAGGACCAACAATTTCTAATTCTCTTTCGCTACCATCTGCTAAAAGAGCGGTTTCTTTACCTAACACTTCCAAATCTAATTGTCTTTTGACATTTTCGTTAATCACTAACATATAAGCACCACTGTCAACTAATGCTTTAATTTTTAGTTTTTTAATTGCTGTCTTTTTTATCAATCCTTTTCTAGCTAGTGTTAGGTCATCACTACTAATTAATTCTATTTCTGCTCTTGTTAATCCCATAGTATTGGTTTTTATAGTTGAATAATTAGATGCTCTATTCAATATCGATGCTTTTACAGCTCAGAGAGCTGTTTACTGCCTACTGCATTACTGCCTACTGTACTATTACCAACTGCCTACTATCCCAACTTCTCTTCCATCATCGCCAAAGCCTTCTCCTTAACGCCCTCCAATTGGAAATTTTCCAATACTTCCGCTACAAAAGCAAATTGTAACATAGACCGAGCTTGTTCCAAATTCATCCCTCTAGTTCTAAGATAATAAATGGAACTTTCATCCATCTGCCCAATCGTTGCACCATGCGAACATTTTACATCATCTGCAAAAATCTCTAATTGCGGTTTGGTGTCCATCTGTGCAGTATTGGATAAGACTAAACTACTATTTTGCTGGAAAGCATTGGTCTTTTGTGCATCTTGTCGCACATTGACTTTTCCATTAAATACCCCTCTTCCTTTATCGTCAATAATGCCTTTATACAATTCATTACTTTCGCAATGAGGATGAGCATGGTCAATAAAACTTTGGTTGTCAATGTGTTGCTCGCCTTTTGCTAAATAAACACCGTATAAGTTAGTATTGGTGCCAGATGATTGCAAGTGGGAACTCAAATTATTTCTAACCGTTTTACTACCCAAATCCAAGACATAAGAAGAATAAGTACTATCTCTTTCTTGGATCGCAATTGCATTATTAATTTGGAAAGCATTTAAGCTTTCATTCTGCAATTTATAATGATGTACATGGGCGTTTTTACCAACGACAAAACGACTTAAAGCATTGGTGAAATAAGCACCGTCATTGATAGCGGAATACGTTTCAATAATACTGACTTCGCTACTTTCTTCTGCGACGACCACTAGTTGTGGATGGGTCATAATTGCCGCACCACCAGAAACGGTGATATTGGTCAAATGAATAGGCTTGTCCACTTGTATACCTTTGCCAACATGGATAAAAGTCCCTCCATGAGATAAAGCAGTATTTAACGCCACAAAAGCATTTAAACCTAAGTCACTCGTTAATGCATTTTCTATCGCAGCTTGCGTATCCGCATTATCATAAGCCGTTTTTAAATCGCTAATGGTCAAGCCTTCCATTTGATGATCAATGTTCGACAATTCCTGATTTAAAACACCATTTACAAAGACCAATTGGTAGGCATCCATGTCTTCAAAACTAGCTGCTTTGACCACATTTTCGCCGATAATTGCTCCTTTCCCTTCTGCAAAAGATTGCTTGGCAATTTTGGTAACGTAAGTATATTTATAGTCTTCATCCTTTCTAGCAGGAAAGCCCATACTTTCTAAGCGTTCCATTGCTTGTCGCCGAATTGCGTGCAGTGGATGTGACTTTTGACCGTTTAATTGTTGCTCTTTTAAATCGAATAAGGTTCGATATTTCGCAACGATTTCGGCTGATTTATTATCAATAGCTGTTGCCATTATTAATTTTCAATTTTCAATTTATAATTTTCAATTTTCAAACACTCATTTTATACGCTATGGTAAATCCTAATAAAAGGAAGTTGATGAAAATTGAATTTTAGACAAATACTCAAATCCTGTTCTAATCTAAGTCGATATTTTACAATCTCAACTTCAAAGTCAATTCCTAAAGCTTCTTCCGAAGATTTTTTAAATTGAAAATTGAAAATTGAAAATTGAAAATTATCTAAGCAGATACGCCGTCCACTTCTTCCTTAATCCAATCGTATCCACGTTTTTCTAATTCTAAAGCTAGATTTTTGTCGCCTGTTTTTACGATACGTCCATTATATAAAACGTGTACATAATCAGGGACGATATAATCCAATAAACGTTGGTAATGCGTGACGACTAAGAAAGAACGGTCTTGTGTGCGTAATTGATTAACGGCATTGGCAACAATCCGCAAAGCATCAATATCCAAACCTGAATCCGTTTCATCCAAAATACCTAATTTAGGTTCTAAAACCGCCATTTGTAGCATTTCATTTCGCTTCTTTTCTCCACCAGAAAAACCTTCGTTTAGAGAACGCTTTAATAAAGCTTGGTCTAGCTCTACCAATTTGGTTTTTGCGCGCAAATATTTAAGCATTTCCATGGCATTCATTTCTTCTTCGCCTCTTGCCTTGCGTACAGAATTAACCATACTTTTTAAGAAATTGGCATTACTCACGCCTGGAATTTCTACAGGATATTGGAAGGCCAAAAAGATGCCTGCTACTGCTCTTTCATCAATTTCCATGTCCAATAAATCTTCGCCACAAAATTCGATGCTGCCGCTATCTACTTCATAATCGTCCTTGCCTGCTAAGACATGTGACAACGTACTTTTGCCAGAACCATTTGGGCCCATAATCGCATGAACTTCTCCTGGTTTAATCTCTAAATTAATCCCTCTTAGGATTTCTTGATCTTCGACGGAAACTTTTAAATCTTTAATTTTTAGCATTTTCTATTTAAATTTTACTATCTAGTCTTGAAAAATTGACACTTAGACTTTATAGCTTTAAGGATGTTTTGATAATTTTATTTTATGTTGATAGTTCCTTGTACATCAATTCTAAATCCGTACTCTTTGAAAAAACGTTTATTTCGTTCGTTGCTAATTGTAGCAAACTTAGGATGATTTTTATTACAAGCGAAAGCTTTTTTATATTTGAATTGATTTAAGTCGTGATGGTTTAAAATTATCCTAATAGTACTTTCAAGTTGCTGAATTGCTTTATTTATCCAGTTCGCTTTTTGATTTTTAAGCTCAATTAGATAAATATTTTCTTCATAGGTCAGCATTCCATCACAGGTACTTTCTTGGTTATTTGTTCCCTCTTTTGAAATATTGATACAATTATCAATTGGAGTGAAGGAAATAGTTCTTTGTTTATTATTCTTAACAATTGCTATCCATCTATTTCTATCTGTTATATTTGTATAAGCTTTTTCCCCATTGTCATCATCACAAATACCAAATTCTACGGCTGTCCTTGTAGCTTCTTTACATTCGGTTTCAAAAAAATTTACCTTCATAATCCTTGTTCGATTTCTAAAAGTGTATCAAATAACTCATTTCCTACAGCAAGTGATTGATTTAAATAGTTGTCATCAGAAGGAACACCTTCATAGTTATCTAATTTTTCAATACGCCCATTTTTTTCATTTAATTGATAAATGACAACATCTTTAGCTGAAATAGTAGCATTTTCGGGAACAACTTCATGCAATTTTGATAATGCTCCATTTGTATGCTTAGTAGCATTAATTTTTTGCTGCAAAGCCATCCCTTGAATAGCAATAGTCAAATAGTTAATGATATAAGGACTATGCGTAGTCATGATTAATTCATTCCCTTTCGATACATTATTCAGTTTTAGTAAACTATTTAATAATTGTTGTTGCGATTTTGGAAACAAATTTTGTTCAGGTTCCTCTACTATATTGATGAAAGCAGATTTATTAAATTTAGAAGATAAAGCTGATAAGGCGACTCTTCTTTGGTCATCTGTTAAATCATCATTAGCCCAAATAGTTGATACGCCTTTTTTGAATCGTTTTAATTCTTCACTACTCATTGGTTTTGTTGCCAATTTTTTAATATAGCTTGTATTTCCTTTTATTAAAAGATGTTCTAAAGAATAAGTTAAAATATTTGAAACTATGTATAGTGGAACTATCGACTGAAAACCACTAGACGACTCTATTAAGCTTATTTTGTAATCTTCTCCTTTTATATTAAGTTCATCCTTTAAATCGTCATATACAACGATAGCATTGTTGATGGGTAAATTCATTCCATTTGAATGTATTTGCCTTTTTGCATTATCAAATTCTACTAAAAATTCAGTTAGCGCATCCGAAGAAAGTTTTAATAATTCAGGATTTCTAATAGTACTAATGAAATTCCTTTCCGCTGGTACATACATAATTTGTGGCAACTCATAACTACTCGTATCATTTGCTATAATCCTCAATTGCCCATTTAAGAAATCTATTTGATAGGCATTTCCTTGATAATGTAGTGCAGTATCTTCTTTAAAATAGTTTTGAATTTTGTGATAAGCACAATAAACCTCTTTAAATTTAGCTGATTGTGTAAACAAATCAATGGTAAAATCCCCTCTTACCAATACTTTCTCCATCCATTTGAAAATAGAAATTAATTTAGCTATTGTACTTTTTCCAGAACCTTGATTACCAATAAATAGGGTCACCTTGCGAAGGTCTAACCAACCGTCGTTTTCCAAGCATCCTTCTTTGATTGGACCAAAATTTTTAATTTTGATTCTAGACATTTATTTGTTTTTTAATTTCTTTCTTCATAATCAATTGCCGTTGCAATTCTGGATAAAGCCCTTCGATGACTAATCTGGTTGCCCCACAAATCTCATACCCACAGCGTTGATAAAATTGAACAGCATCACTACTATCCATCGTTTTCAACCAAATTACTTTTTTATCATTGATTAACCCTATTTCCCTTACTGCTTGCATTACTGCTTTTCCCAATCCTTTGCCCATCGCTTTTTTTAATAAATAAATCCGAGCGAGTTCTAAGGCATCTTTAGCGGAATGATGGTCTAAAGGTGCATTGATTTGCAATTTTAGAAAACCATAGATTTCATCCGCTTCCGTGATGAAATATAGGTTTACATTTTTATCTTTTAACTCTTTTGTCAACGCAGCGGCACTATAATTAGCCTGTATATATTGTTCCCCTTTGTCTTTCCAAAGGTATTGGTAATGTGCTCGATAGGTCGTTTGGGTTATAGTTATGAGTGATTCTAAATCTTTTTTTTTACATACTTTGAGTTCCAAATCAAATAATTTAGTCGGCTTCTTGGGCTACTTTTAGTTTAAGTCCTTTATTTTCTGCTCAATCGCCTTTAATTTAAACTGTCGATTCATATCAAATACGTCCGATTGTTCATTCGCCAATTCCATCAGATTTAAAGCAGTACCAAAAGCATTGGTTTTGGCAGCAGTATCCGATTGATGGTCACCTAATACTTCCACATACCCTGCAATCTCGTCTAAATGCGTACTAGTAAAAGGCTTATCCTTTAGATAGTCTGTCAATAATGCTTTATCCATTTTCAATAATTGGTCAATATCTATATCTAATTCTTGCTTAAATTGCTCATTAGCTATTTCAAAACCCAAAGCGACTTTTCCTTGAGATTTCAACCCCAAAAAGCCAGTAATAACCTTGCCTAAAGCTCTCCCTAATTGTTCAATTTGTTGCTGAATAATATCTCTTTGTATCATAATTATAAGCTACACTCGTCAAAAAAAACTCCATGTTCTCCATGTCCTCTGTCCCTCCATGGTAAAAAAAGCATCTTTTAAACTAAATAAACTAAGCTACACTCGTCAAAAAAAACTCCATGTTCTCCATGTCCTCCGTCCCTCCATGGTAAAAAAAGCATCTTTTAAACTAAATAAACATAAGCTACACTCGTCAAAAAAACTCCATGTTCTCCATGTCCTCTGTCCCTCCATGGTAAAAAAAGCATCTTTTAAACTAAATAAACTAAGCTACACTCGTCAAA
>JBGCFJ010000098.1:0-13031 GCA_045106885.1 Saprospiraceae bacterium | reverse complement strand
ATTTGAAAATTTGAAATAAAAGAATATTCAGCAATAAAATTTAAGATTTCTATTTACATATTATATATTTTTATAATACATTGGCATGAATTTTGAAATATTTGACACAACGAATAAAGCAGTCATACTCACTTACCATTAAAGGATATATATTCAAATAATTGTATGCAAAATCATGCATATTGATTATTAGATATAACAAGTTACAGTTACACTAAAAGATTAAAACTACTCTTAGACATTTTACCACACAACAATTAAGGCATTACAAACGACATCAATCACATGCTGAAGTATAGCTTGTATTTATATTAACAACAAGCTAATAGGCAGACCCATTGAAGACTAGTATTTTGTTTGCTCAAAAACTATCTCCTACGCTAGTCTGCCCTGTCAAAATATTGCTATTTATTTTGGTTTTGCCAAAATGAGTTTTAGTACCCTAGTTTTCAAATTTAAGTACAAAAAATAAAGCCATGACACTCAAATGTACCCCCGTTATTTTTTTTATGTTAATTTTTAGCAATCTATTAGTAGCCAATACAACTGCCAAAATCGCATTTATTGAAAATGATTTAGAAGTAGCTAAGCGACAAGCACAAACCGATGGTAAATTAATCATGGTAGATTTCTGGGCAGATTGGTGTAGTCCTTGCAAATGGATGGACGAACAGACTTTCAACCGCCCAGAAGTAGCTAACTACCTCAATACCAACTATGTATCTGTCAGAGTAAATATTGACAATTTGGATGGGATTGCTTACAAAACGCAATATGATATTCGATTTTTACCAACCATTCTGATTTTAGACCCTAGTGGAAAAGTGGTAAGAAAGTATGAAGAATCAATGGCACCATCTAAGTTGTTGAAAGTATTAAAGAATCATGATGAGAATAAGGTTTTACCTCCTTATGTCAATAGAAATATGGTTCAGACTATTACTCCAAGAAAAAAAGAAGCGAGGTCAGCGCCTACTTTTAGACCCGTCACTACTGGAAATAGTGCCGCAAATTTAGCTAACAGCAGAAGAAATAAAGTATTAAACAGTAAGCCTTCAAAAGAACATAAAATTATTAGCGTTACGAATCAAAATAGTTCCACTAATCATTATAAAGAAAATACAACTGCAACTCCTACTTTTACAGGTAATATTTATAAAGCATCAGCACCAGGAAAAGTATCCAATAGTCCAAACAAGAATTTCAGTGTCAGCAGTCCTGAGGCAATTAGTGATGTTGGTTTATACCAGTTAAATGTCAAAAAAGCGCCAAGGCATGGATTTAGTGTGCAAGTAGGTGCATATTATGATTATAAAAATGTTCTAGTTGAAGTGGCTAAATTTCAAAAAGCATTCGCAGAAGAAGTATTGGTTCATATTTCCGAACTAAATGGTTCGACTTGTTACAAAGTAATGTTAGGTCATTATAATAATCATGGAGAAGCAACCAAAGATAAAGTCATTTTGAAAGAAGCTGGCGCTATAGATGCATTTGTAAAAGATTTATCAGCATTATAGTACCAGAACTAACAAATCAATCTAGCATACAAATTAGGGTAGTGTATTAAAATGGTTGATAAGTGCAAGCTGATGGTGGGTGATACTTTGAAAGTATCCCCCACCATCAACCACTTTGATACACCATACAAATTAGATACTACTATTTTACAACTATACTAAGTGAAGTACCTTTCGAGGACTTCACTTTTTTTATTTCATCCTAGTATTTTTTTGTATATTGCTGCCTGCACAGGGAAATGGGCCGAGCTACCCTCAACTATTGAGCAACGAAAGAACTTAGTTTATGCACTTTGAGAGGCGTAATGAATTTTTGATTGACCGCGAAAGAAGTAGATTTTTCAGCTACTTTTGCAGGCTTGTTTCCCTTGCTTTTCTTACCATATTGCCACCATTTCAGCAGACAAACCATCAGTTAATAAAGGTTGATGCTTCAATAAATCCAGCAAAAAGACATAGTAATAAAAGCAATTTTTATAAGCAGCAGTAGCGCCTATTTTAAAATATTTTCGCTGCATTGTTTTCTGTGCAATATCTATCAGGTCCGCAGTGATAGCTTTGTCAAAAGATTGTGCATTTTCTTTTTGGCTTAAAGCAAAAATATTTTGAATGGTTTGTTCATTTAGTGTGACCAATAAGCCACTGTTTAAAACTGCTATTAAATCTGGTGGATTAGGTTCTGCTAATAATCGGTCTTCTAAATCATTTAAAGAAAGGAAAGGTGCTAAATTTTCGGCAAACCAAATATTTAATGGTTTTATAACTTCTTTATTTTGAGGACTTTGCCCTTCAAACACTCTATCAAAAGATAAATTTTCTTGTAGCGCATTTTCTAAACTCGCTTGATTAATTTCTTGAAAATAGGAAAGGGAACCATAGGCATAATTGGCAGGAATTAATCTTCTTGCTTTTGGTGATTCTATAGATAATTTCGGGCAGCTTAAGGCATCAAAAAATATATAATTATTCGTTGTAATTTCTTTTTTTCTATTGACTAAAACCCCAGCTTCAATACCAAACTTTGAAGGTAATTTTTTTTGTAAAAAAGTCAAAATATCGACCGAATTTTGAAAATCTTGAAATAGCGATAAGGCTACTTCCTCAAACAATTGGTCAAAATTCGATGTGTGCATTTTGAAAATTGAAAACCCGCCAGCCTAACGACTAGTCGGGCAGGTTATAAATTAAAACTTATTTTCCTAAACACTTAATGCTTTTCCTACTAAAGCTTTGGCATCTTCGGACAAAGGTAATTTTAAAGCAGCAGCTTGTCCTTTTTCCGACATCTTTCGCCAAGTCTTTCTCAAAATATCTATCACCTTTTCGTCTGTATGTCGAGCGGCAAAATTAGCAAAATAGAACTCTAAAAAAACCAAGCAAATCACATCTTCTAACGTTTGTGTTTCTGCGTCTTTTTTTAATTGCTTTTTCAAAACCAAAAACTGCACTCTTTTTACCGCTTCTTCAGAGTATCCTACATCTAATAAAACTTCACTTGCTTTTTCAGCATGCAGCTTTTTCAATCTATTTCGCCATTGATTATACCCTACTCTACCCGTTGGATATTCGCTTCGAGCAATTTCCCAACGACATAAGTGTTGACATCTAGCTGCTAACTGCAAAACTTCGGAAGCATTCGGCTCGAATGTCATTAAACTATGACTCATTCGCTGAGCATAGAGCACTTCTTTGGCATATTCTTTCTCTTCAAATCTTTCAATATTAGGGTCTTTACTATTCAGCGCATCAAATGCGGCTATTGCATTTCTAAATTTCACAAGGTCGTTAATCATTCGTGATTTCTAATTGTTTTTGGTTATTATCAATGAAAAATACTAAATTCTCTTTGAAATAATTTCATAAATTTAAATAAAAGTCAAAAATACCCAATTTTTTTTGCATCCCAAAGAGATTATATTTTGTTAAAGATTTTTCAAAATTAACCGCTTTTTTTAGTAAAATTTAAATTGAGAAAAAATAATCAATTTGCTTTTACTAATTGTAAAATAGTTCTTTAAGAAAGTTTGTCCTTTATTTACAAAATAAAATATGGTACATTATTTAAAATAATGTTTAAAGTTCTAAAATACAAATACCACGAAGCTATTTTATTTAAAATTGACTTTATTAAAAATTTAATTTAGTGCTATTTTTATTGTGAAATTCTCAAAAAAGTACGATTTTTAGGGCTATTTTAGACTAACCTTACCAAATTAATATCCGTTCTAAATAAGAGCGAGTCGATTTTATTAATAGGAGTTTTTCTTATTTTTGCCAAAAAAATCAAGAATAATACCACCCTATATTCACCAATATATAAAACAGATTTTACCCTACTTTTAATTTTCATTAGATAGTAGCACTATAAACAATTTGTAAGCTAAGTTTTGAAAGAAGCACACTCAAACCTTACTGCGCTTTCCCAATTTATCTTACAAATTTGACTATTGCATATTTATTATTGTCCATTTTCTAAATTAGAAAAGTGGTCGCCAAACGAACTTAATTACGTTTATATGAAGCAGCAGCAAAAAGGATTGTATGTTCCGAGTATGGAAAAAGACTCTTGTGGAACGGGATTTATCGCAAATTTGAATGGCATAAAATCACATAAAGTTATTGAAGATGCCCTAACTATGTTACAAAACATGGAACATAGAGGCGCATGTGGTTGTGAAGAAAACACAGGAGATGGAGCAGGTATTTTAATTCAAATTCCCCACGATTTTTTCAAGAAAAAAGCAAAAGGTGCAGGATTTGTATTGCCTGAATTTGGCAAATATGGCGTCGGAATGGTTTTCTTCCCACAAGATAAAGTATTGCGAGAACAATGCCGATTTCTATTAAATGATTATATAGACGAATTAGGTTTTGAATTATTAGGCTATAGAAAAGTACCTACGCATAATGAAGAAATTGGACCTTCTGCTTTGGCGGTAGAACCAAAGATGGAGCAGGTTTTTGTGACGCCTAAAGTAGCAATGGACGCTAAAAAATTAGAGCGAACGCTTTACATTTTAAGAAAATTTGCCACGCACAAAATCTTTACGACTTACCCAGACGTAAAAAATGATTTTTACATCACTTCATTTTCTTATAAAACAATCGTTTATAAGGGGCAAATGACGACTTGGCAAGTAAGACCTTATTATTCTGATTTACACGATGAGGATTGTACTTCTGCAATTGCCTTAATTCACTCTCGTTTTTCTACGAACACCGTTCCAAGGTGGAAATTAGCACAACCTTTTAGATATGTCGCACATAATGGAGAAATCAACACCATTATGGGAAATATGAACTGGTGGAAATCAAAGGCTAATTTATTAGAATCTTCTTTATTTACAGAAAGTGAATTAGAAAAATTAGACCCTATTTGTGGAGAAAACCTTTCCGATTCAGGTAACTTTGATAATGTCTTAGAATTTTTAGTATTAGGTGGACGGTCTATTCCAGAGGCTTTGATGATGATGATTCCAGAGGCTTGGCAGAATGATGAAGACATGCCTGATTACAAAAAAGCCTTTTACGAATTCCATAAAACATTAATGGAACCTTGGGATGGTCCAGCTTCTATTTGTTT
The DNA here is from genome assembly GCA_045106885.1 of Saprospiraceae bacterium. Lineage (GTDB taxonomy): Bacteria > Bacteroidota > Bacteroidia > Chitinophagales > Saprospiraceae > JAFMDF01. The sequence continues at coordinate 7,931 of JBGCFJ010000098.1, read as the reverse complement.
CACAGACGGTATTTTAGTAGGTGCTACTTTAGATAGAAATGGATTACGACCTTCTCGGTTTACGCTTTTAGACGACGGTACATTGATTGTGGCTTCGGAAGCAGGTGCTTTGGAAATTGACCAATCAAAAGTCGTACAAAAAGGACGTTTGCAACCGGGGAGAATGTTAATTGCGGATTTGGATGAGCATAGAATTATTACCGATGAAGAATTAAAAGAAACCATCTGTAAAAGGAAGCCCTATAGAGAATGGTTAGACCAAAATAAATTGACCTTAGCTGATTTGCCAGCGCCACCAGAGAAGGTTAGAAGAAGCATGGATAAAGATTCCTTATTCCGTGGTCATCAATTATATGGCTATACGAAGGAAGACATGACCATGATTTTAGGGCCAATGGTCAATATCAAAAAAGACCCGATTGGTTCTATGGGTACAGATACGCCACTGGCTGCCTTATCTAATCAATCTCAACATTTAGCCAATTATTTCAAACAATTATTTGCTCAGGTAACCAATCCGCCAATTGACCCGATTCGAGAGCGACCAGTGATGTCTTTATTTGCGATGTTGGGCGGGTCAAAAAACATCCTAGAACCAGGACCAGATAATGCAAAATATATTCATTTAGACCATCCTGTTTTAACTAACGAATCTGTTGCTAAAATTAAGCACATTTATCATAAAGACTTTAAAGCAGCAACCATTAATGCCGTTTTTGAATCAGATGGACAAGCAGGAAGATTAGAAGCAGCAATTGAGCATATTTGCGGAACTGCGGAGGCATTAGTTAGAACAGGGCATAATATATTGGTCATTTCTGATAAAGCAGCCAATAATAAATTTGCACCAATCCCTTCGCTCTTAGCAACGGGTGGCATTCACCACCACTTAATTAAAGCGGGACTAAGAGGGTCAACTTCTTTGGTTGTAGAATCAGGAGATACCAGAGAAACACATCATTTTGCTACCTTGATTGGTTTTGGTGCAAGTGCGGTTAATCCATATATGGCTTATGCTTCGATTTCTAATTTATTACAAAAAGGAGCAATTGATAATCAGTATACTTTAGATGATTGTATTGCTATTTATCAAAAAGCGATTGGTAAAGGGCTCTTAAAAATCATGTCTAAGATTGGTATTTCTACCTTACAATCTTATCAAGGAGCACAGATTTTTGAAGCTTTAGGAATTAATAGAGAAGTGATAGCAGAATGTTTTAAAGGGACTGTTTCTAGAATTGAAGGCATCGGATTTGACGGGATTGCTAAAGAGACCTTGATTAAGCATAATTTAGCTTATCCAAGCGTACCAGTTCCTAATAAACGCTTAGAAGTGGGCGGTGTTTTCCAATGGAAGAGACGAGGGGAATACCATTTATTCAATCCACAAACTATCCATTTACTACAACATTCTACTAGTAAAAATAATTACGAGACTTATAAAAAATATGCAGCTCTAATTAATGACCAATTGGAGCAAGCTTGTACCTTGAGAGGTTTAATGGATTTCCGAAAAGGAAAATCAATCCCAATCGACGATGTAGAATCTGTAGAATGCATCATGCGTCGTTTTGTAACAGGTGCGATGTCATTCGGATCCATTTCTCACGAAGCACACTCTACTCTAGCCATTGCCATGAATCGAATTGGCGGAAAGAGTAATTCTGGTGAAGGAGGAGAAGATGCTATTCGTTTTGAGAAAAAAGAAAATGGAGATTGGGAACGTTCCGCTACTAAACAAGTAGCATCGGGTCGATTTGGGGTAACGAGTTATTATTTAGCCAATGCAGAAGAGTTGCAAATTAAAATGGCACAAGGCGCAAAACCTGGAGAAGGGGGACAATTGCCTGGTCATAAAGTAGATGAATGGATTGGACGAGTAAGACATTCTACGCCTGGTGTAGGTTTAATTTCTCCACCCCCTCACCACGATATTTATTCTATTGAAGATTTGGCACAATTAATATTCGATTTAAAAAATGCCAATCGTGCAGCTAGAATTAATGTAAAGTTAGTATCAAAAGCAGGTGTAGGTATCATTGCCTCAGGGGTAGCCAAAGCACACGCAGATGCCATATTGATTTCTGGTCATGATGGTGGTACGGGGGCTTCACCTTTGTCCTCTATTCGCCATGCAGGATTGCCTTGGGAATTGGGCTTAGCAGAAAGTCACCAGACTTTGGTTAAAAACAAGTTGAGAGATAGAGTCACTTTACAAACAGATGGTCAGATTAGAACAGGAAAAGATATTGCTATTGCGACCTTATTAGGTGCTGAAGAATGGGGTATTGCGACGGCAGCATTGGTGGTAGAAGGTTGTATTTTAATGCGTAAATGTCATTTAAATACTTGCCCAGTTGGTATTGCTACGCAGAATCCTGAATTAAGAAAATTATATAATGGTAAGGTAGAACATGTTATCAATTATTTCCGCTTCTTAGCAATGGATATGCGAGAAATCATGGCAAATCTTGGTTTCAAGACGGTGAATGAAATGGTCGGGAAAGTCGAATTATTAAAAATGAAGTCAAATATCAATAACTGGAAATACAAGCAATTGGATTTAAGTCCAATTTTGTACAAAGAACCAGTTGATGAAACAGTAGGCTTATACAAAAAAGTACCACAAGACCACGGAATTGATGAAGTGCTAGATAGAAAATTATTAAATTATTCTAAGCCAGCATTAGAAGAAGGGCAACAAGTTAGTAGCATCTTCAAAATCATTAATACAGATAGAGCAGTGGGAACGATGTTGTCTAATGAAATCTCTAAAAAATACAAAGGCGTTGGTTTACCTAAAGGGACTATCGCATTCCGATTTAGAGGTTCGGCAGGACAAAGTTTCGGCGCTTTTGGTGCTAAAGGCATTGAATTTACATTAGAAGGAGAAGCAAATGACTACTTTGGTAAAGGCTTATCTGGAGGTACTTTAATTGTTGTACCAGACCGTGATGCAACTTTTGTTCCACATGAAAATATTATTATTGGCAACGTAGCTTTTTATGGTGCTACTTCTGGAGAAGCTTATATTAAAGGAATGGCAGGAGAGCGATTTGCAGTAAGAAACTCTGGTGTCACAACAGTCGTGGAAGGAATTGGTGACCATGGTTGTGAGTATATGACAGGAGGTTTGGTGGTTGTTTTAGGAGATACAGGTAAAAATTTCGCAGCGGGTATGAGTGGCGGAACGGCTTATGTATATGATGCTAAGAATGATTTCAAAGACAAGTGTAATATGGAAATGGTAGAGTTTGATAAAATGTCTAAGGAAGACTATAAAACGTTACAAACGCTGGTTAGGAATCATTTTTCTTGTACTAGTAGTACTGTTGGTTTAGATATTTTAAATGATTGGACGAAGGCTAAAAAACGATTTATCAAAGTGATGCCAACTGATTATAAGCGAGTATTAGCCGCAAGTAAAAATAATAAGAAAAGTTCTATTAAGAAGACAGCGGTCGCAGCTTCTGTGAAGTGGTAGTTTAGTGTGCAGTAAGCAGTTTTCAGTATACAGTTGCAGTTGGTAGATAAACCTCTCCAAGCAACTATTGACAAATGACTAATAATTAATTAAAAAGATATGGCAAATCCAAAAGGATTTTTAAGTATAAACCGAGAGTTACCAGGTAAAAGAGATGAAAAAGAACGAGTGGAAGATTACCAAGAATTATATGTAGAATTCTCAGAAGAAAAGACCATCAAACAAGCTGCTCGTTGTATGGATTGTGGCATTCCATTTTGTCATAATGGCTGTCCATTGGGTAATATTATTCCAGAATTCAATGATGCAGTATATGAAGAAGATTGGAAAACAGCTTTTGAAATTTTAAGCAGTACGAATAATTTTCCTGAATTTACAGGAAGAATTTGTCCTGCCCCGTGTGAAGCGGCTTGTGTTTTGGGAATTAATCAACCGCCCGTAGCTATTGAGCATATAGAAAAATCAATCGCAGAAACTGCATTTGAAAAAGGCTTAATTCGTCCAAAACCACCAACAACAAGAACTGGCAAAAAAATAGCGGTAGTTGGTTCTGGTCCAGCTGGATTAGCAGCTGCGGCACAATTAAATAAAGCAGGCCATTTTGTAACCGTTTTTGAACGAAATACTAGAATTGGTGGTTTATTAAGATATGGTATTCCTGATTTTAAATTAGAAAAATGGGTCGTAGAAAGAAGGGTTGCTTTGATGGAAGCAGAAGGCATTAAATTTAAGGTCAATGCCAATGTCGGAGAAAATGTAGACGCTAAAAAACTAGTGCAAGAGTACGATGCAGTCGTTTTAACAGGTGGTTCTACTGTCCCAAGAGACTTGCCTATCAAAGGAAGAGAATTAAAAGGCGTTCATTTCGCAATGGACTTTTTAGACCAAAATAATAAGCGAGTAGCAGGGGATAGAATTCCTAAAGAAAAAGCCATCTTAGCAACGGATAAAAATGTTTTAGTGATTGGTGGTGGAGATACCGGTTCAGATTGTGTCGGTACATCTAATCGACATAAAGCAACTTCGGTTACCCAAATAGAATTATTAGCCAAGCCACCAGAAAATCGTGCAGAAGAAACGCCTTGGCCTCTATGGCCAATGATGTTGCGAACTTCTACTTCTCACGAAGAAGGTTGTGAAAGAGAGTGGGCCATTTTGACGGAAGAATTTATCGGCGATGGACAGGGGAATTTAAAAGCAGTTAAACTAGTGAATATTGAATGGAAAAAAGACCCTGCTACTGGTAGAAATTCCTTTGTAAAACAAGAAGGTTCAGAGCGAGAAATCCCTTGTGAATTGGCATTATTAGCCATTGGTTTTGTACATCCTCAACATAAAGGAATGTTAGCACAACTAGATGTTGAATTAACCGATAGAGGCAATGTAAAAGACAATAAATATCAAACGAATTTGGACAATGTTTTTGTGGCGGGAGATATGCGAAGAGGACAATCCCTAGTCGTTTGGGCAATTTCAGAAGGACGAGAAGCTGCCAAAGCAGTAGACGAATATTTGATGGGAGAATCTATGCTTGAGGGTAAAAATGATTCTAAATTAATGCACGTTTAAGCTAATATTTTTGGTCCTTTGACAAATCCCATGAAATGAGATTTTAATCGTCCGATGACTGTGTCGTCGGATGATTAAAATCAGCTCATCCGACGACGTTAGTCATCGGACGAGCTGATTTTCCACAGGATTTGTCAGAGAACCATATTTTTTAGTAAGAAAGGCATTTCTCTATTTGAGAAATGCCTTTCTTGTTTTCGGCATGCTCTTCAATTTCTCCTCGCTGCCAGTAGCAAATCGGTGAGTCAATATTCAGTTTTGAGAAAATAGAGGAGAGAGTAGAGAAAAGAGACTTGATTAGTGGCTAAGTAAAATTTAATTTTCAATTTCAAATTTTCAACCACCTTCAGCTGGAATTTGAGGTTGAGATTAACAATTATCGACATTTTAAAATATCGACAATTTGTTGGTTTTAAATTTTGCGTAAGCGCCTAAAGGCACATTTGGAATGCTTGAAACATCACTTTCTACCAACATTTTGTCCCGCTGGAACAGGTTCACCGCAAAACGTTACAATCAGTAATTTTTTAACTTTTAAGGGATTTGGCAAAAAATAACCTACGCAACAATACTATATGTTTTAAAAAAATAATTCGTGGGGCTGGATAATTCGTGGGGAATTTCGTTACTAATTTCCCTCACGAATTATCCAGCCCCACGAATTTACGTAGGTTATTTTTTTCGTTTTCCCTAAAAAGCCTAATATTTGGTTAATTTGTCGTTTTTATGTCTCTAATCTCTCTCTTCTCTACTCTCTACTCTCTATTCTAATTTGTGTATGGTTTTAAAAGTCAATAATTAAAGAAGCAGGCATTTAAATGTAAAAGGTAGTCATGAGCCAACAATCACCTATTGCCATAAATGTACTTCGTTTTGTCTAAAATTTTACTTTATCTGAAAAATTGGGAACTAAAGTCAAGAAATAGCTGTTTGTTAATATGAAGTCAAAAGATTGATTTCTCCACTTTTAAGCTAAGCGATAGCTAACATAATCAAGATTTTCCAAGGAAAATCGCTTAAATTTTGCTAAATTTGTGCTTCTCCATTTTTTTAAGAAGCTTGGGTAGGCGGTTTTTGCAGGTTGTTTGCCAGATAGTTTAACTCCAAAAGTGGATAATTATTAAACTAAAACAAAAATATGGCTAAATCACAGCAATCGTTTAACAAAAAAGAGAAAGAAAAAAAGCGGCTAAAAAAGAGAAAAGAAAAATTAGAACGCCGTGAACAGAGAAAAGAAGCAAAAGCAGAAAGAGGCAAAGTAGCCTTTGAAGATATGCTAGCCTACGTAGATGAAAATGGTAATCTTTCCGATACCCCACCAGATCCCTCCAAAAGAAAAGAAATTAAAGCAGAAGATATTTTATTAGGTGCTTCTCCAATTGATCGTTCAGATGAAATTGGTGAACGTAGAGGAAAAATTAACTTCTTCAACGAGGAAAAAGGCTATGGCTTTATCGTAGACTCTAAAAGTAAAGCGAGTGTTTTTGTCCATGTTAACCAATTAGAAGAACCTGTAAAGCAAGGATATAAAGTGACTTTCGAGATTGAAATGGGCCCTAAGGGACCAAATGCAGTCAATGTGAAGATTGCTCGATAGAACAATAAAAATAAACTAGTTAACATCTTTGATGTTAATAAAATAGGCACTTTCTTTTTTGAAAGTGCCTTTTTTTTTGCAAAAATTGTTAACTCTACTTGATTTTAATTACTATTGTTTTTTAAACATAAACTTCGACAAGTTTATCGTCTCGTTGGGACTAAAAAATGTCAACTACTGGTTCAAATCATAAGTAATTGATAGTTTAATCGAGTGTATTTTTTTGCTAGGCAATGCCTGCTCCGATTCATCGGAGGCATTTTTTCTAAGAATAGCCAGATTATTTGAGGAAAAAATAACATGAGCTAAATAAATTGATTCGGGGAATGAATTTATTTAGTGAACCGCAAAGCGGACGGGAGGCTAACTTAAAAAGACGCCGACTTAACCTGTCTCCGATTCTTTCGGAGGATTTATGACTTGAACCACTACTTCGATGAACTTGTCTAAAATCCACCTAACAAAAAATGACCAACAAAATCAAAGTAGCAGAACTTTTTGCAGGTGTTGGTGGGTTTCGGATTGGTCTAGAGGGATGGAATAATCAATCTGCTAGTTCTAATTACCAAAAAAAATTAGTCACTCCTTATGAGGTAGTTTGGAGCAATCAGTGGGAACCTTCAACCAAAATGCAGCATGCTTCTTTAGTGTATGAAAATCACTGGGGAAAAGAAAATCATTCCAACCAAGATATAGCCTCGGTTGATGTCAATTCAATTCCCGACCATGATTTATTAGTCGGTGGCTTTCCTTGCCAAGATTACTCTGTTGCTACCACCCTAAAAAATTCCAAAGGATTAATTGGGAAAAAAGGCGTCCTATGGTGGTCCATTCATAAAATACTATCTGAAAAAATTAATAAACCTAATTATCTTTTTCTGGAGAATGTTGACCGTTTGTTAATTTCCCCTTCCAAACAAAGAGGCAGAGATTTTGCTATCATATTACAAAGCTTAAACGATTTAGGTTATGCGGTAGAATGGCGGGTGATTAATGCCGCAGAGTATGGTATGCCCCAAAGAAGAAGGCGTGTTTTTATATTAGCTTATCTTAAAACCACGGCTATTTATGAAGAAATGCATAAAAAAGACCCCTTAAACTGGCTTTTATCAACTGGGACTATTTCCGCCGCATTTCCTGTATTAGCAGCACCTAATCTGCCTCCAAGGAAGTTACAATTAACAGGTGATATGGTCGCCATCACCGAAAATTTCAATAAAGTAGGTACTAAAAAAGTTTTTGAAAATACAGGGCTAATGATTAATGGGGAAATTACTACCT
>JBGCFJ010000979.1:0-4075 GCA_045106885.1 Saprospiraceae bacterium | reverse complement strand
GGGTTGTATTTGGATGAATTTTGAAGTTGTACTAGGCAAAAAACGCAGACATAGCCTTTGCTATGGCGAGTATTTTTAACGCCGTACAGCTTTAAAAGTCGCCAAATTACCCGACAATATTAACTGGACTGACTACTTAGTCTATCAGTATCATTTTCTTAACCAATTGCTCCTTTTCTGTTTTTAGATACAATAAATACATCCCCTCCGTTAAATTTCCTTTGTTAAAATCATATTGATAAGTTCCTGCTGATTGTATTTCATTGGTCACCATTTCTGTAATTAACTGTCCAGATAAATCATAAATAAGTAGATTTACTTTTTCTGACTTATTTAATTGGTATGCTATAGTCGTTGAATTATAAAAAGGGTTGGGATATACTTTTAATGGTAATGGACTTGATAAAGGCCTATTAAATGATTGACTTTTGATTACCGTTTGTTCGTTCGATAAACTAGTAGTAGGTATACAATCAGTAATTTTCGCTAAAAACTTACTACCTGCTACTGCGTGAAAGCCACTATTCAATTGGATGATTTTTCCAGCTTGAAAATTCACTGTACTATTATTGGCTATTAAAACATTTCCATTAGTCAAAATAGAATCTGCAGCCTTATAAGTACCTGAATCAACGGTCTGATTATCAAAAAATAAAGTATCCTGACATCCTGTTTCTATCGGAGTCAATTTAAATTGCAAAGTAGCACAAGATTCTGGACCAGTCTGGTTGAGCCAAATCGTATAATCTCCTGCTGTTAATGGGGTGGTAAAACCAATCCCCAAATTCCTCATCAAAGGCAAAATATCCATACCGATATGGTTTGTTCCATAAGTCAATCCACCGAGTAATTCAGTAGCTGAAGGATTAAAAGGGTCAACCGTAATAGTAGTTCCTGCCTGAATTCCGATGAATGCTTTATTCGTAGCAACATCTGATGGAACATAATTTTTTAAAACCAATTCACTTAAAGCAGTATCTTTAGGGACATTAAAGGTAAAATAATCAATATCTCTTGGCCCAGGGTTACTTCCTTTTTGGCAATTGCTTATGGTGTCCATCGCCTCTGAAAATGCGACTACCGTAGGATTCATTCTATCATCTGATAAATCTGTTTCTGTTACGGTATCTTCTGTACAGTCTCCACAGGCAGTAATGTCATCGATTAAGATAGTCGCAATTACATTACCATCCCCACGTGGATCAGATGAAGAGTTAGAAGCAAGAATTCTCAGTGCTTTTACATCTCCTAATACGCTTGCATAGCTATCTGAACCATGAGCAATATTTAAATCTTCTTCTTTAATCGAAATAATTGCCGCTACTGTACCAGAGTCTGGTGATATTTCAATCGCCTCCTTTGATACCAACCAAGTCCCATTAGTACTACTGCCAGCACCTGGTTTATCAGAATTACCAATTGCTATCCTTATTCTTAATGGATTATTGCTAGAAATAGGATTATAAGGGTTACTTATTTTTAGTCGAATGCCAGTTATGCCTTGACTAATGTAGTCTCCTTTCCATTGAGTTTCATTATAAATAATAAGTTTACTAAATGGTCCTCCATTAAAATTATTGACCGTGCTAACTTTAAGCATATTATCTCGATTTGTTACAAAGGTATCTACAGGCATTCCTCTTGTCCATCCTTGCAATGAACCATCATTAAAATCATCCACTTGATTGACGACTACTTGTGCGATTCCAGAAAAGGAAAGTCCTAAAAACAAACCCAGAAAAAGTATAATTTTTAGCGTATCAATGCCATTTTTTTTTTGAAAACCTGATCACATTTTTTCTATTTTAGAGGGTAGGAAAATTCATTAGTTAATCAAACAAAAAGACTTGGAAAGTCATTACAACCATCCAAGTCTTTTTCAATATATTATTTTTAATATTATTTATTCAATAACTGCTAAGTTTTTGGTTATTATGGCAGTTTCAGTTTTCAGGCTAATTAAATAAATACCTTTCGCTAAATTTCCTGCTTCAAACTTAATAGCGTAAGTTCCTTTATCTCTCAATTGATTATTGACTAAAGTAGCTACTTCTTGTCCATTTGCTGCAAAAACTTTTAGAGAAACTCTAGTAGCCTTCGGTATATTAACATCAAAGACAGCCCAATCTTTTGTTGGGTTTGGAGAGATTTCCAAACTAGTCACCAAATTAGGTAATGTTCCTAAAATTATTCTAGAACCACCCGCTAAATCTGTAACTGTAGTATCTATTTCTTCATCTTTTGGTGGAAAGCTATATAAATCACCAATATCATAAGGACGGATAATCGTACTATCTAAATCAACGATACCTTCCACAATATCAGGACAACCATCTATCATCGCTAAAAATCCACTTCCAGTTTGTGCATGAAAACCAGGCATTAAGGCAATTGATTCGCCTGCGATATAACTTACATCATAATCCGCTAAAAGAATGGCTTCACTAGTAATCGTCAATTTAGCATCATAACTATTAGGGTCGATTGGAATATTGGGATGAATTCTAGTTTCTTTTCTACAGAAATTATCAATAGAAGGGATAGTCCCTTCACATTTACAATCTGAATTATAAACATCATTGCTGGTCGTGGCATTTCCATCATCACATGGTTTCCCCACATTTAAACAATCATAAACAACAAAGTTGACCTTACTTAATCCAAAACAGTTATTTCCATCAAAATTACTCGAAGCACTGATAATTACATATCGAGCAGCAACCCCTATAGCTTGTTCAAATCCACCATACCCCACTAAACCAGTCGCTTCTGACCAAGCAAAATTCCCTATACTTGTCCAATTTGAACCATCACTAGAAACGTGCATAGTCACGTCCTTAAATCCTCTTCCTGTTAAAGCAGCAACATTATAATTCCAAATATTGACTTTATCAATATAGTAGCTTTGTCCTAAATCATATTGTATCCATTTGCCTGCTGCATTCGTTGCTGGATTCGTTGCATCCGTACAACTTACCCAAGAAGTAGTTGCCTCATTTTTTAATTCGTCTGAGGTACCACAGGCTTCTGGAGATTGATAATTCCTAGCTGATTCCTCAGCTGATTCTCCACAATCATTATTTGGACAAGGAATACCTACGCATAAGCAATTGGCATTAAAGGTATCTCTCATGGTAGTCGCACTTCCATCATCACAAGGTGTCCCTTCTGGCATACAAGCAAATTCACAAGTAGGGTCAAATTGATAAAAATAACTACCATCTAACCATCGCCATTTGTCATCCTTGTAAAAGGGTGTTTTCCAGAAAACATGAACATATTCACCTCCAGTGTGTGCTTTGTAATTGACTTCAAAATAATAATATTTTCCTTTCTCCAAGTATTGAGCTTGTGAGGTCTGGGTTTCTACTGTATTATGAGAATATATCCCTGTTCCCCAAACATCATAATAAGCAATAAAAACTGCTTCTTCAGGGTTTTCAGTTGCACTTAATTTCATTCCTGCACGTCTTCGACCAGTAATATTAAAGTAATACTCTCCCGTTACTGGAACAGATAAATACCCTTTAATTACTGTTCCAAATGAATCGACTCCACCATCGGTTACTGCTAAAACATCTAATTTATCACCTCGATTCGGATTTAGTGGATAGTTTGAGTTAAAGTACAAATGAGACAGTCTATCTCCCCATATACTGTCATAATGCATGGCATTTACAAACCCCTTTTCTCCAATACAATTCGGCGTATTTCTTGGTTGAGGCGTACCATAACAATTACAATACCCATCTTGCACATCATTTAAAGTAGTTGCATCATTATCATCACAAGGAACTCCTTTTTCGGGGCAATCAAGATTACAAGTATAATCAAAAATATATTGGAGTGGAACTGCTTGAAAAGCGGTATCTACGGCAAAGGGTGTTTTCCAGCTTACTCGAAAATGATCGTCTCCACCACCTTCAATATGGCGTAATTCAAAATAATAATACTGGTTTGCTTGAAGCGATTGATTAGTTGAAGTCTGTGAAACATACTTATAATGCTCTCTCTCATTAGTAAAACCATCAAAAGAAGCAATTTCAGTTATATCTTTTTCTTCCTCGCTTGGACT
>JBGCFJ010000978.1:0-6174 GCA_045106885.1 Saprospiraceae bacterium | reverse complement strand
GACAATCAATATTAAATTCCTCCTCTAATCGTTTTTTTTTTTTTTTTACTTATTGCCAAACGACCTCAATAACTTGAATTGCCGCAGACAATTTATCATCTACAGGCGTTTTTAATTTAAAAGCAGGATTCCCTTCCAATTTAGACCGAAAATAGGCTTTTAGCTCATAAGAACGAGCATGAATTTTATCTATTCCAATTTGGTTAATAAATTCTACCGCTGCACCTAAACCTAATAATTCGGGCAAGTTTCGCGTATTATAATTTTCTAATCGGCGAATACTATTATCTGTATGTCCACGACAAACCATCAAAGGTTTTAAATGTAGTTGGCTACTTTCTGTAGCGTACAAAACCCCAATCCCTTTGGGGGCAAATAGCCACTTATGGGCACTTGCCGTATAATAATCACAACCCAAATCATGCAAATCAAAATCAAACATCCCCGCCCCTTGCGCTCCATCTACCGCTACTAAAACCCCTTGTTTATGCGCCATTTCAGAGACCTCCTTGATGGGCAATATCATCCCGTTGGTATTCACGATATGGCACATCGAAATTATCTTGGTTTTAGGCGTAATTGCTTTTCGATAAACATCCACTATTTCTTCAACGGTCTTAGGCAAAATTGGTAATTTTGGACGGACTAATTTAATGCCTTTTGCTTCTTGAAAAACTTCCCAACAGACACGCCCACTTGTGTGTTCATGGTCGGCTAAAATCACCTCATCGCCTAGCTGTAAATCAAAGCTTCGGGCAATCAAATTCATGCCTTCCGTCGTATTATGAATCAAGGCAATTTCTTCGGCATCTACTTTTAATAAATCTGCAACTAATCACCGAGTATTTTCTTTTTCTTCTTTCCAACCACCTCACATATACTTAGAGGGGAAACCGTCTAATAATTCTCGAAATGCTTTGGTATTGCGTTGTACGTAAATAGGCGAAGCACCTAGAGATGCATTATTAAAATAGCGGAGTGATGGTGCTAGAATAAATTGAGTTTTGACCAATTCCCAGAAGGCTTCGGACGTGTCGGCTTCATGATTTGATAAATCAACAATTGCGGTGGACGCAGTATTAGAGAGGGCTATATTCGGTAAGGCAAGGCTGCCCGCAAGACCTGTACCAAAGGTTTGGAGAAATTTTCTACGATTTTTCATTTGGTGAAGGTAAGGAATTTAATAAAGATATTATCATCTGTTGTTTTCATTCATCTGTTGGTTATTTTTATAAACTCAAGATGATTAATACTCTGTGAATTCTATGTCTTTTTCGTGTTCTCTTTGTCCAAGAAAATATCCAGTAATAAGTCTATTTAAAGGATATTTAAAATATCAAGCTCACAATCATAAGTTTCGCTAATTTAAAAGAATCATTTTCTTAGTGGCGAAATATTTCCCCGCAATTAATTGGTAATATAACACACCTACTGCTCCCAAGTCTTGTTGATTAATTTTTATTTCTTGAAAGCCTTTTTCATATTCACCAACTACGGTCTTTAATACCTGCCCTTGTAAATCCAAAATTTGTACTTTAACTTTTTCTGCTTTTGGCAAGTAGAAAGGAATAATCGTCTGATGATTAAACGGATTCGGTTTATTCTGATACAATTCAAATTTACTGGATTGGTCGATACTTTTAAATTGTATACTTATTGGCATGCTGCTTTCATCTTGCAAATAAATCTCTGCTAACATATTGGTTTCCTCTATGATCAGTAGTTCACTAAGTAAACCAGGATGTTTCGCCTTTAGGGTTAATGTAAATAATCTATTATCCGTTACTAAATTTGTCAGTTTATACCAACTCATAGCTAGATTTCCTTTAGCAATAGTCTTTAAATTAAAATGTTCCGCAGTAACTAAACCTTCAGTTAAGTGGACAACGGCTAAGTCTTCAAAGTTTAGCGTCATTTGCATTCCTTCTATCTTGGATAGGTCAGGAATAATAAACGGAAGGTCGATTTCTTGTCCCGTTTCAAGCCATTGGTCCTCCATCCATAAAGGAAAGGTTGTTGATTTATTTCTTCCAGTACTTACTTCCAACTCACGGAACGAAGCACTTTGGTTAATATCACCAACTTTCACCCCAATAAAATCAAGAATCATTTCATCTACTGCTAAATTAGTTACTTCTATTTTCTCTGTAAAAGGTTCATTTTCAGGGTTATTAGTTACAAATTGATAATGACTATCTATGAAACGCCAACTATTATTGGTCGAAAAGTCAGGGATAATATTTAGGATTAATTGCCGTAACTGCACCAAATCGTAGGCGGTAATAGTGCCTGATTTATTCACATCAGCAGCAATATGTTGATAAGGAGATTCAAAAGGCGTAATTCCTAAAATATGTTTATTAATTAGAATTAAATCAAAGGTAGTTATCCCATTTAAAGGGTCATTCGTTTTAGAAGGTTCAATAATATAATTTTTGCCTTTGGGTAAGTCCAACAGATAATGGCCATTATTATTAGTTATTTCATTAAAAACTATATCTCCTGCTAAATCAATGTTTACTTGCTCAATTTCTGTTCCATTTTCCGTAACAATTTGCCCTGTAATATTTGCCCTATCTAGTGCAAAACAAGATGTTTGATTGTCTTGTATAATCACAAAGGCAGAGACAAAATCAAAATTATCTGCTCCATCAAAAGTATAGAGGAACACTTCTTGGGTCGCCAATTCTGCACAAGTAAAAGTGATACTAGTGGGTAATCTTTTAATAGTCGCTAAATCTTCAGGGTAATCAAAACCTAGTTTATCATGCCATATTCTAAAATTACTCAATAAAGTGGGCTTATCCGTGCAATTATCATAGCTACCAACATCAAAATCAGTTGCGTAAATTTTATGTGCTTTTTCTTTTAATTCTACGGCTAATCTAGTTCGAGTAAATAGGGTTGGTTTACGACAGTCTAAGAAGGTAAAATCACGGCGTTCTTCTGTTTGATTATTACAAGCATCAATAGCAATAAATTGAACAGTATAATCAATATCAGATACAACTGCCTTTGTAAAAGTGCCTCCAGTTCCACTATCCACTCGGCGGTCGTTTTCATAGAAATTCCATTGAAAATTACTAATTGAATTACCAATGCAGTCTGTAGCTATTGCATTAAAAGTTCTATTTTCTGCACAATTTTCTAGACTATCTACTTTTAAAGAGACAGAATCGACATGTTCCCCTGACAAACAAGTTTCAACACCTTGTATAGTTAAAGTAGGCTTCTCCGTTGAACGAATTTCTAGTATTTGGGTATAGAAAAAATGAGCATTACCCCCTAAACTATCACTGCTAATAGTCAACGAATCTATCACCTTTCCATTAGTATTTTCTTGTCGTCCAATAGTTGTTGGAGCGGTAGTGGGTGTTAATAAACAGCTATTAATTACTTGATAAATTCTTTCTACTCTAATACAATAATCCTCCTCCGCAGGAAAAACATTTTCCGTAATATTTAAACTCAAATTATCACAAGCACCATTTTGAATATCAATAAAAAGAGCTGGAATCGTATCTTGACAATTACCTTCCCAATCTGGTGCAAAAGTAATCGTCCAATTAGCTTGATAATTTACCGTAATATCTTGCGCTGCCCATTCTCCAATATTTCCTTGTGCATCCACACCACGGTATCTACGGCTAATTTTTGCCTCCCCACAAGTGTTTTCTATACGCTGGTATTGCTGTTCTAAGTAAAAATTCTTACAAATAATATTTTCAAAACAAGCGGGTATGCCAAAAGTCTCGTTATAAACCTGCATTTGAAAATCCGTCATATTTTGCCATTCTTCAATGTCAAATAGCTTATTATTATTCAAGTCTGTTGATTGTCCATAATCGTTAGATTTAATTACTTCGCAAGTAGTTATTCCATCTGGTAAATTTTGACAGGTGGGGCTTATTTTATCATCCAATCGGACAGAGGTCCAGCAAAAATTCTCATTTCCAACAGCATCTCTTATTCTCAATTCTATGCTTAGGGAACTATCAATCAATTCACAGGGTAAGAAAATAGCAGGTTGCCAAGTAGTGTCTATACTTTTTATACGGATAGCACGAGTTATCATTCCACAATCATCAAAACTACCTCCATCTACCATTTCTGCTTTTAAAGTAACTCCTTCTTCATGCACTATTGGAATGACTAAATCATTCACACAAATAACAGCTGGAGCGGTTAGGTCAGCAGTAATACAGTAAACAAAAGTAGTATCTTCTTTTTCTTGGTTGATACAAGCATCAAAAGCTCGATAACCTAATCGAAAAGTATCTGCGGGTAGGCGAATAGCTGTTAAGTTAGCTCCAATGTTTATAAATTTCCCATCGACTAATTGAGCTACTTCATACATTTCTACCTTAGGTGTCCCACCACAAATAACTGTGACTATTGGAGTAGTTAAGGTTATATCAAATTGGCAATTTTCATTTAAAGGAATTCTCTTAGGGTTAAATAAACTCCCATTTTCAGGTAAATTAAATTTCGGTCCTAGCGTATCTATAAACTGAATAAGCTGTGTATCAATAATTTGACTCGTCGGATTCAAAATGCACCAATCAATGACCTCCCAATACCTAGTGATACTTACCGAACAATCTAAGCTGTCAATAATGTCTCGGTTACTAATTCCGAAATTACAGTGGTTCGTACTACCATCTAAAATTAGGGTATCTGTTGGTATAAAAATACCATTCAAAATTTTACCTGATTGTATTTTGGGAAATCCTGTCTGGGGTAAGTTGGTTGTTTCGTCGCTAATATCCGTATCACAACTTAAAATAATATTTTGAGGTGTAATAATTTGTGTAACAGTTGGTTGAATAAAGACGGTTCGTTGAGTATCTATCACTGAGTTACCAAAATCATCAACAGCTTTCCACAAAGAAGCAATAACGCTTGTGCCACAAGGATAATCGCCTGTTTCTACAAAAGCAGCTTCAAAAGTGGTACTTACTAAGCCACAATTATTCCTTGCCATGACCGAAGTAGCCCCAATTCCCGCTTCCGTTAAAGCTAAATTACATCTAATAAAAGTATCTCTAGGTAAACTAACAAAAAATGGGCTTAATTTATCTTCTGCAATTATTTTTCCTGCACAGGTATTGCCTGAGTTATCTATAATTGAATACTTATAAATACCTGTTTTTAATAATTGGACACTATCCGTTCCATTATTTGTAAAATTCCCTAAGGAATCTGTTGGTTCGGTTATAAAAATACGATAAGGAGGATTTGATACCGTTGTTTGTAATAATAAATCAGGGGTAATGATGGATTCGCAGTTATGATTTAGGCTTAGATGAATCGTTTCATTACAGGCTGGTGTATTGCTTAAATTTGATTCCAAAGAATCCGCTAATAATGCAGTTGACAAAAAAATTGTCAAAAAAGAAAATAGGCCTTTAAGATAAGGAAGATAGTGCTGTTTCATAGGATAATAATGTATAACTGTGTGTGGTGCTACTTATTTCAATAGTGTTATTAACATCAAATACTAGAAATTACTAGTATCAATTTTAGGGATTTGGCAAAAAATAACCTACGCAACAATACTATATGTTTTAAAAAAATAATTCGTGAAGCTGGATAATTCGTGGGGGAATTTCGTTACTAATTTCCCTCACGAATTATCCAACCCCACGAATTTACGTAGGTTATTTTTTTCATTTTCCCTTAATTGAAAAATTATCCGAGATTAGTTAGGTTTGAGATTAATTTCAGGTAAGGTACTTTAAGAGTAGATATAAGAAAAATATCGACACTTTGTAAGTTCTCAATATGGGGCAAAATCATCTCGTCGGATGACTATCGTCGTCCGATGATGAACTGATTTAAATCATCCGACGATACAGTCAGCGGACGATTTAAATTCGACTATTGAAAACTTACAACACTTTTGCATAAACAATGCAAAATCAGTGCCTAATATATTAAGATTATTAATTATTATTTAATTTGTGCTAAAATTAGACTCCTTATAAGGTTAGAAACTAAAAAACTGCTAGAAGGAAAGGGAGAAAAGAGTTCAGGGAAGGGTTAAAACAAAAAAAGCCCAACCGTATGGTTGAGCTTGATTGCCTCCGTCGAAGCGTTTGTTGATGATTCTTTTGTTTTATTTATTCTATCATCAAAAAAGAATAAAAAAAAAGGCAGCGACCTACTCTCCCA
>JBGCFJ010000977.1:0-1635 GCA_045106885.1 Saprospiraceae bacterium | reverse complement strand
AACATATAGTATTGTTGCGTAGGTTATTTTTTGCCAAATCCCTTATGTCTTGAATCAATAGACTGTTTAATCTAGCATTAACCATTATCATTCAAACAAATCTTCATATTCGTTTTTTCCACCTCGCATCTGTTTTGGTTTTTCTCTAACAGGAGGAGGTGGTAATTCTACCCACTCTGCTTCCTCGGTTTTTACTTCTTCATATTCCGTATATTCTCCTTGTGTTTTTTGCTCAAATTGTTGCGTCATTTCTTTGACTTTCTTTTTAAGCATGGCTTTACCAAAAAGGAATAAACTGACGACAGGAAAGGCAACAATAGTCAATAACGATAAACCAACCCCTAATAAGACATTTTTGCCCATCAACTCTAAAATCCATTTACCATAATTGATAACTACCTTATGGTCGATAAAAAGGGTAATGATTAATAACACAGGAGATAACCAATAAAGAATGTTAAAAACAAACTTAGCAACCGTAAATAATACAAATAAAACAACTATACCGATAAGTAAAGCTGGGATAATATTAAAGCCGCCGCCCGAAGATTGTGCGTTAAATTGACGATTAGACATGTAATTAATTTTAAGGAAAACAAAGTCTTTAAGAACAAGTGCTAAAGTAAGGTATCTCTTTATAGGATTAGAAGTAAATTAGACAAAATGGAGCAGTTCCTAGATTTTCTTTTCTTTGTCCCAATACTCTTTGCTATATTTACTTTGTAAAATACTCCCTGTTTGGAAGTATTAAGAGCTACTACCTTACTTCCTAAACCATAAAAATACTAAATTAATGAAAAAGTTTGCGTTCCTTTTCTTTTTATTTTTTACCCTTTTCTATTCTTGTCAACAATCATCAACAATTCCCGAAGTCAAACAATACAATATTGAGCAATTTTTAAATACCACGACTATTTTTGGTGGAAGTTTTTCTCCAGACCAGAAAGACTTATTGATTACGTCTAATGAATCGGGTATTTATAATGCTTATACAATTCCAGTAGCAGGTGGTGAAATGACGGCACTAACCAATTCTGAAAAAGAATCCATTTTTGCCATTTCTTATTTTCCAGAAGATAAACGACTTTTATTTAGTAGCGATGATAATGGTAATGAGATTAGTCATTTATTTGTCCGAAATGAGGATGGTACTATTCAAGAACTAACGCCTGGCGAAAAAGCCCGAGCTAATTTTTATGGATGGGCACATGATGGCAAAAGTTTTTTCTACGGGTTCAGTCAAAGAGACCCACGCTTTATGGATGTTTATGAAATGAATATTACGGATTTTAAGAGTGAGTTAATCTATCAAAATGATGCTGCCTATAATTTTAATGGCATATCCAATGATAAAAAATGGATGGCATTGAGCAAATCTATTACAACAGATGATTCGGACCTATTCCTCTTTAATTTTGAAACAAAGAAAGTAACAAAAGTAAATCAAACACAAGCAGCCTATCAAGCAGCTGATTTTAGTGTAAATAGTGATGCCTTATATTTTCTGACCAACGAAGGAGGAGAATTTATGCGCTTAGCAAAATACGATATTGCTTCAGGGGAAGAACAAAAAGTAATGGATGAGAATTGGGACATTGCCTATGCCTATTTTTCTCATAATGGAAAATATCAAGT
>JBGCFJ010000976.1:0-3071 GCA_045106885.1 Saprospiraceae bacterium | reverse complement strand
GGTAGCTATTTCAGCAAATTCACATAAATATTGTAAAAATGCCGATTCTTGTAATAACATTTTTAAAAAAATCTGGTGAGTACGTTCATAATTAAAACCTTCGGATAGAAACCTATTTAAATCGTTCATTTCAAATTATTTGTTAGTTGAAAAAATATCTCTTTAACAATACGATTTAATATAAGATACTGTTACTAATTAAAAAAAAAACTTCTATTTTTGAGTAAAAGCCTCAATTTTTATATAAAAAAATAAAAATGCTGATAAAATTTACGATAGGTAACTACAAAATTTTCAAAGAGAAAAATACGTTAGATTTAAGAGCAACGAGTATTAGTGAACATGCTACCAGCCATGTTTTTGAATTTGAAAAAGAAAGAATAGTTAAAAGTGCAGCGATTTATGGGAAAAATGCAGCGGGCAAAACTAAATTTATTGATGGGCTAGCATTTATGAAGCATTTGATAATTAATTCTTCTAAAGATATGCAATCGAATGAATTGATTGATACAGAACCTTTTCGTTTGAATACAGGAACAAAAAATGCACCTAGTTTTTTTGAAATAGAGTTTTTATTAAATAATTTTAAATACCGATATGGCTTTGAGGTAACCAAAGAATCCGTAGAAAAAGAATGGTTATTTGAACGAAAAAAAAGTAAAGAATATCCGTTGTTTTTAAGATTAGCAGATAGTTTTGAAGTCAATTATAAAAAATTTACAGAAGGAAAAAATAAAGAATCTTGGACGAGGAAAAATGCACTTTTTCTTTCTTTAGTTGCTCAATTAAATGGTACATTAGCTCAACAAATTATTGGTTGGTTTGAGAAATTGGTATTTGTTCACCATGTTTGTGCTTGTGCGGAAAGTGGGGTTACTAAAAATTATTTAGAAAATAAGGAAGATAAAGCGTTAGTTGTGCAAATGATGAAAAATGCCGACTTAAATATTGAGGATTTAGAAATTGTTCGATTTGAAGATGCCAAAGTATTAAAAACGGGAAAAAAGTTAGAATCACCCGATGAGCATGTTTTTATCAAAACGTATCACCCCTTATATAATGAGCATAATGAACAGGTAGGCTTAGAAGATTTTGATTTGTATTACGAAGAATCGGACGGGACAGTTCGGTATTTTGATTTGGTAGGCTTTATGATAAAAGCTATGCGAACAGGAGAAATTATTATCATGGATGAAATGGACGCTCGTTTGCATACTAAATTATCTCAAGCAGTTTTAATGGAATTTAATACTATTAAAAATACAAATGCACAGTTTATTTTTACTACACATAACACTAATCTGCTTAGTAATGAACTACTAAGGAGAGACCAAATCTATTTTGTAGAAAAAGATAAATATGCTGCGGCTAAGTTATCCTCATTAGCAGAATATAAGATTAGAAAAGATACCAACTATGAGCTAAACTACTTAAAAGGAAGATACGGTGCAATTCCTTTTATTAACCATCTATTCAATGGCAAACAAGAACAAACACAACCGAAAGCCTAGTTTTCAAGACTTTGTTAATAGTTTAAAAAGAACAGAAATACCTCGTGAAATTGGTGATAAAGCTGAATGGCAATATTTTTTGATAGTTACTGAAGGAGAAAAAACTGAACCCAATTATTTTAATGGATTGACTAGTCAGTTACCTAATCATTTGGTTCAAGTTGAGATACTAGGAGAAGGTGCTAATACCGTTTCTGTAGTAAAAGCAGCTATTCAAAAAAGAAAAGAGCAAACCAAAAAAATATTACAACCTAACTTTGATGAAGTTTGGGTAGTTTTTGATAAAGACGATTTTCCTGCCGAAAATTTCAACGGTGCTATTCAATTAGCCAACTCTAAAGATATACAAGTGGCTTATTCCAATGAAGCTTTTGAATTATGGTATATTTTACACTTTCAGTATTTAGATGCGGCTATTAATAGAAACAGATATATTGAGATACTTAAAGACATCTTGGGTGAATATCGGAAAAACGATGAAAATATGTATGCGCTTTTGCAGGCAAAAGGAGATGAAAATAGAGCTATCCTATGGGCGGAAAAACTTTATGAAACGTTGTTTGTTGACAATCCTGCACTTGAAAAACCTACTACTTTAGTTCATCTTTTAGTACAAAGATTAAATGAATTTAAAGAGTAGCCCAAGAACTCAACTCTAAATGACCACTTTAAGATTTCCCTAAGACTTCATTTATTGGACATCGCTGGACTTCTTCCTACATTTGTAAGATGAAAAGGGATAAATTATTTGTTTACGGTTCTTTAATGGGCGGCATTCAATCGCCCATAGCCACTTATTTAAAATCGAACAGTGATTTTTTAGGGATAGGATATTTGTCAGGTACTTTGTATGATTTGGGGCAATATCCTGGTTTGGTATATGAAAAAAATGGACAAAGGAAGGTTACTGGACATGTTTTTCAATTGGATAACCCAATTGAAATGTTGCCAAATTTAGACCATTATGAATGTGTCGGCGAAGGCTTTGAAACCCCTAATGAATATACAAGAGAAATAGTACCTGTTAATCAGAATGGTGCTATATTGGATTGTTGGACTTATTTATACGATTGGTCAACAGCGGGATTGGATATTATTGAATCGGGTAATTATTTGACCTATTTTCAACAAAATCCCAAGTATCAAAAATTTGTACAATCCTTAAATGATTTTTCTCGAAGGTAGCTGTTATCCCGTGACTTCCCGTCACTGGATAACATTTAAGGAATCTAATATAACAAATCTTCCAGTAATCGGAAGTTACTGGAAGATAGCGTTTGAATTAACAATAAAATAAAGGCTATATATGCGTAATTTATTCTACTTTTTATTGCTGCTTTCTTGTTTTTCTTGCAAGACCCCCAATGGCAATGCGCAATTTTCTAATCATTTGGCGAAGGAGACCAGTCCTTATTTATTACAACATGCCAATAATCCAGTAGATTGGCATCCTTGGACGGAGGAAACATTAGCAAAGGCAAAAGCAGAAAATAAATTGATTTTAGTCAGCGTAGGGTATTCTGCGTGTCATTGGTGTCACGTGATGGAACATGAATCTTT
>JBGCFJ010000975.1:0-2953 GCA_045106885.1 Saprospiraceae bacterium | reverse complement strand
CTTTTCCCCCACATTGGATATTACATAAACTACACAAAACTGGTGCAATTGAATCCTTCAAAAATACTTTCCATTCTTCGGCACGTGCTTCCAAAGCCGTTATTTCCAAATCAAAGCGCCAATTTCCTGTTGTGGGTAAGCCTACTAAATAGGCAACTCCCCGCAAATTTGTATTGGATGCAAAAAGAAAAAAAAGGTCATTGATATTAAAATCATTCAGTTGTCCTTTCGCAGCGCCACTAAGTGTAAATTGTCCGAATTCTTCTAAGCCTTTAGGCACCGCTAAGTTACCTAAAAGTCGATTTACTTTTTGGTAAGAAGTCGTTAGTTTTTTTAATTGAACATCAAAAGTCGCTTGATTAACATCCGTAATATTTTGCAATTGTCCATTCAGGGATAAATCAACTTGCTCGCCAATACTAAAATTTAAATTGTTGATAATCAAATTTTTAGCATTTCCTTTAATGTGCCCATCCAAGAATAATTGCTCCTGCAAATCCGTATCCAACTGCTGAATTTTGTTAATGGCAGGGGCAAATAATTTTAAATCCTGAAAAGCGATACTTGCGTTATTAAAATCACTTTCAAAATTGACTTTATTAGCTAGATCGGTTAAATCAGCAAATTGCTTGAATTGTAATTTTGTCGTATTCGCTACTTGACTTAAAGGCGTTTTAATCGCCAAATTTTCAATCACTATTTGGGTCGTATCCGCCAATAATTGTCCAGTTAAGTTGTCTAATTCAAATCCACTTTTATCAGTTAAGCTGAAACGATTAATTGCGCCTACTATGCTTTTATCAATCCAAGCGAAATCTTCGATGGTCAAAAATAGATTAGCTATTTCAAGATGTTGAAAATCAATTCCTGCTTTGGCTTTTTCGGGGAGCTTAATATTATTAAAATTAACTTGATTATTCAGCAGTTCTAGTTGGTCAAGGGTTAAATCCCAACCGAGTTCAGGGAAAGTTAAATCCGAAACGATGGTGGTGGTATCCACCATTTTTTCTCCTGCCAATACTTGATAATCGACTACAGCTTCGTCTAATTTAACTTGCTGTAAATCAATAACTTGTTGCTGTAAATCTAACTTATTGGCAGTAATAGCTAAATTGGGAATCTTTGTCTGAATAGCGTTTCGGGTCCATTCATCCCAATAAGAAATATTGGCATTTTCGATAGCCACTGCTCCTATACCAAATGTCCAAGGTGCTTTATTGGTAACTACTTTATCTGGGTTGGCTTGAAATAATTTTAATATAAATTCAAAATTAAACGTGCTATCGGCAGTAGTACGTGCAAGATTAATTTTTGCCCCTTTTAAGGTAACTGAATTAAGAAAAATATTTCTCTGGAGTAAGGAAAAAAGACCAATATCTGCCGCCAATCGGTCTGCATATATTAGGGTATCTTTTTTCTCGTCTTCGATATAAATACCCTTTAATACCGTTGTTTTGAAAAATTCAATATCAACTTCTTTGATTTGTACTTTAGCGTTGAGGGTTTCCGATAAACTTTTAGTGACTTGATGAGTGACGGAGGTCTGAACTTTAGGAATGGTTAGTGCAAATGCCAATAACAAGAAAAGCCCTAGCAGGGCCAATAGTAAAATACCGATGTATTTGAATATTTTTCTTGTCAAATTATTTATTTGGGTAAAGATATAAAAAGTATGAGGTTAGTTTTTGTTTAGTTGAAATCGGATAAAAAAGTTTGTGCCACTACTCAGAAGAATAGTAGGTGGCTATTGATTTTAAAAGGAATTAAAAAAAGAATCCTGTCCGCAAAGTAAACGTATTTTGCTCACCGTTTCCTGTTTTAGTATAAAAAACATTGATAGCCGTAAATCGGTAAGGAGCCCACCAGATTCCACCAGAAATACTTGATTTCCAGTTGTTTGGTGCATCCTTTTGATACCATACTTTACCGTAATCAAAACTTGCTAAGAAACCGACTTCGCCTGGTGCTAAATGATTTTGGAAGTAGAATAAGGGAATCCGTACATCTATATTATGGTAGACAATATGTGTCCCTGCATAGCGATTATTTCTAAAACCTCGGAGGTAGTTATTTTGTCCTAAATTATTATTATGGAAAAAATAGTAGTTATCATCACTCAAGGTTGCACCACCAATTCGACTGCCAAGGGTCATTGGAAAAGGTTGGTCTGTATGAAAAAAATTGGATAAACTACCTTCAAGTCTAGCATAAGCTTGTTCTTCTTCGAGATTGTGATAATAGGTAAACTTAGCATTGTACCGCATTCCTTTTTCAGGAAAATTCTGGTCATCTAAAGTTGTAAATTGATGGTCAGCTTTAAAGCCTAAAAAACTCTTATTACCTCGGTCTGCATCTCTTAAAAATCCTTCAACGTCTGAAACCCGACCTGCTCGCCTTTCCACGATGACATTCTCAAAAAATGGCCCAAACCTAGTTTGATTCTCTCGCTTTTTCCATACCTTTTTAAACATTGGCTCAACGGAAAATCGCTTTAATCGAATTTGATGAAACTGCTCATCATCCGATAAAATTTGAGTCGCATTGCCCAAGCCATAAAAATTATAAATAAAAGGTCGGTCAAAATTAATAGAAGGATTAAAGTTAATGCCACCAATCAATTTTTCTGTAAAGTCACTAGAGTAAGCAAATCTAAAAGCGTCGGTTTGAGTCGAAAATTGGAAAAAGAATCGATGTTTAGCTTTATAGGGTTCTTTGCGAAATCCATAGCGTGTGAAAGTGACGCCAGCACCTAGAAAAAAGCCATCGTCAACGGTACTTCCAAAGGACAATATTGGAAAATAATTATCGTATTTATACTCCATTCGGTCATATTCATTAACTTTTGGGTCGTCCGTTAATGCCGCTTTGAATTTAGTGTTTGTAGGTAGTTCGATACCGTCAGGCGTATCGTATATGACCACTTTCTTATCTGTTTTTCTATTGAGTTCCGTTT
>JBGCFJ010000974.1:0-3253 GCA_045106885.1 Saprospiraceae bacterium | reverse complement strand
TAATGGGGTAAGTTATTTTGTTCTTTTCATTTAGGGTATTAAATTGATGCGAATAAATCTTTTTTATGCAAAAAAATCAACCCATACAGGATATTGTTTTTACCAATCTCTACGAAAAGGATTTTGAGTTTACGGTAGTCACTAATCGGGAGGTATTGAGAGATAATGTACCCGAGCATATCAATCCTTTTCAGCCATCTCGATACATTATTACGCTATCTTATTTATTTTAGAAGGAGCAGGCAGGCATTTTATAGATTTTAAAACCTATGAATACAAACGAGGCAGTATTATTTTTGTAGCGAAAGGGCAAGTGCATGCCTTTGAGCGCAACGTCAATCGGCGAGCTATTTTTTTTGGTTTTACAGAAGCATTCCTAGAAAAAAATAGTTTGGGGTCTAATTTAATTCAGCAGATTAATTTATATAACTATCACTTGTATTCGCCACTTTTACAATTGGAAGCAACAGAAATGACTTTCTTAGAAATCGTCGTAAATAGAATTTCCGATGAATTTCATGCTTCTGATGATTTTGCTACAGAAGAAATCATTGCGTCTATGTTGAAAATATTTCTTTTATCGGCTGAACGTATTCGTAGAAAGACTATTTATCAATCCGTACATCCTACCTATTATCCAACTTTTTTAGCCTTCCAAAAACTCTTAGAATTACATTTATTAAACAACAGAAAAGTACAATTTTATGCCCAGCAACTACAAATTTCTACTAAAAAATTAAATAGAATCACTCAAGAAATCATCAAGAAACCTGCTAAACAGTATCTCCATGAACGCCTTATTATGGAGATGAAACGACTACTGATTAACACGGATTGGAGCATTAAAGAAATCGCCTATCAAACAGGTTTTGAAGAACCGACTAATTTTGTTAAGTATTTTAAAAAAGAAACTAAGCAGACTCCTTCTGCTTTCCGGAAAGCCTTTTGAATTTTTATTTTGTCCTATTTTAACCATTTTAATCCTTGTTTTAACCTACTGCCCTACCTTTACATCTCCGTATCTTTGTTGTATTGATTTATTAAGAAAAAAAAGGGAATTATGAAAAGTCTACTGCTTAATAAACGAAAAACCACTCGACTAATATTTTTTTTACTGACGCTACTATTGTTAGTAAGTAATGCTACACTTTCCATCGCCAACTCCACGCCAAGTATATTTGAGGTTATGAGTCACACAGAGGTGCTTGATTTAACCATTGAGACTAATTGGCGCGCTTTTGACGACAATCGTAGAAGTAAGACGGATTATCCTGCAAAGATTCACTTTAAAGACCAATTTGGTAACTCCAGCAATTGGTTATTAAAAGTGCGGTTAAGAGGAAATTTTCGTAGAATGCAATGTGCTGACATACCGCCGCTAAAACTAAATTTTAAAAAGAAGGCTTTAGCAGCTGCAGGTTTGGCAGCCTTTGATGATTATAAATTGGTGACGCATTGTATTACAGACAAAGCAAAAGCAAAAGAGCTGGTATTAAGAGAATTTTTAGCTTACAAATTATACCATAACTTAACGGACCATAGCTTTCGAGTTCAGTTATTAAATATCACTTTTAAAGATACTAAAACGGGGGAGACCGTTCAACAAATGGGGTTTCTAATTGAAGATACCGCTGAGTTGAGGAATAGAATTGGTGCAGAAAAAGTGGAAGAAACCTATGGTTTACCATCTGTTAGTTTTTACGAAGACCAAGTTCGACGGGTTGCCATTTTTCAGTATGCTATTGGTAACTTTGATTGGCGTTTATCGACAGGTCGCAATTTGAAATTTGTCCGAAAGGAAGACAAAATTCTAGCAATTCCCTACGATTTTGATTTTTCGGTTTTTGTAGATGCTCCTTACGCAACGCTAAACACGAACATTGGACTAAAAACGAAAGCGGATAGAATCTATTTAGGATTTGAAGAAGCCTTACCAAATTTGACGCCTATGCTGGCAAGTTTTAAGGAACAACAACCAGCATTATTGCAAATTATTAGGGAGGCTAAATGGCTCAAGGGAAAAACTAGGAAAGCGTTACAAAAATACCTCAATAGCTACTTTGACAATTACCAATTTATTAAATGGCCTGTTTACCAATTGGCAGTTGATAAAATAGGGGATTGAATTAAAGGAATAGAAAAAAGGTTTTAAAAATATATCGTGAGTTTTGATAGACTATGAAGCATCGGCGTTTTGCTGATGCTTTTTTGGTTTTTATCTCCAAAAACCTATCTAAAATCCGTAGTTTTGAATTTTTTTTAGCCATTAGCTTCTATGCCCAATACACAACAAACAACTATATTACTTCAAGATAATTCAACTCTAGGAATCACCATTTTTCCAACAGGAAAGAAGCATGCCCCAACCCTATTAATTTATCCTGCCTTCGGCGTAAAAGCAACCTACTACACTAAATTTTCGGAACAACTGACCCAAAAAAGCATCAGGGTAGTCACTGCGGATTTAAGAGGTCATGGTTTATCTTCCGTTCGCCCCGATACAAAAAATAATTATGGTTTTTTAGCTATGATAAACGATTTAAAAGCTGTTTCCGATTACCTCCTAAAGGAAAATCCAACATCAAAAATCTATATTTTAGGGCATAGTCTAGGAGGGCAAGCAGCCAGTTTAGCCGCCGCTAAATATCAAGGAAATTTTGCTGGATTAGCAACGATTGGTTCACCTAATGTGCATTATAAAGGGTGGTCAGGCTTTCATTATTATCGACGGAAAATTGGTTTGAAGATACTACCGATGATTGGCAAAGTAGTAGCGATTTTACCACCTTTTAAAATTGGTGGATATTATACAACGCCTAGGCAAATGCAGGAGTGGGGCTACACAGGACAAACAGGAAATTATCAAGTAGAAGGCGATGATTTTGATTATGAAAAAGCGATGGCAATGGCAGCTATTCCCGTTTTAGCGATTGACATTGAAGGAGATTTAATGGCGCCTAAAGCAGCGATAGCTAATTTATACCAAAAATTTAAAAACACTACTGCATTGACGACTTCTACCTTGACTAAGGCAGCAACGAACCCTAAATTATCGCATATTAATTGGCCTCGAACAGCGACGGAAGTAATGGTACAAGTAGTCGAGGATTGGTTAAGGCAAAGTGGAGAAAATAATTAGCCAGTTAGACCAGTCAATTTTTCTTCTAAGGAATTCAAAAAATGCTTGCATAATGGATTATGGACGCATTTTTTGAGTTTCTTAGAAGGGAAAAAGGCGGTATAAATGGTTGAT
>JBGCFJ010000973.1:0-2345 GCA_045106885.1 Saprospiraceae bacterium | reverse complement strand
TATTATAGATAGCCTCCAACCCACCTTCTGATAAAGCATAAGCCTCTGGCATCATTAATACCATCGTGGTAGATAAAGCTTGTGCTTTACTCAATACCAAATGGTTTTCAATTTTCCAGATGGGCATTCTGTCAGAAAGATTAATGTTTTTCATAGACATTGTGTTTGCAAGCGTATGTTTTTCATATACTATTTAAAGACTATTTTTTGTGAACAAGATTTTTCGCAAAAAGCGGAAAATCATTTTTAATATGCTTAGGTTGCAAAAGTTTTCCAAAAAGGATAATCAAACCGTACTGACCATACTTAATTCCAGTATGGTAAATGTAGAAAGTGATACCGCCACCAATGGCAAGGGACAAAAAGAGCATGAACCAGTTACCACCAGAAGAAGTAGCGCCTGCAGTAATAATGGTAATAATAATAGTCGTTGCCATTAAACCGAGGTAGCTTAAACTCAAAGACATGTAGGACAAGTCTTTGAGTTTATAGGTCTTTTTTTTAATCGCCATAGTTTAGCTAATAACGAATTATCCGATACCAAAAAAGGACTGAATAACGGTAACGGCAACAATCAAAAAGATAGCGGAACCGAACCAACCAGCAGCAGATGACATGACATCAGGGTCACCCATTTGCCACTTCATGAACGTCCTTACCGCCCCCAGGAGTGCAATAATTCCAGCCATGATATACACTAAAGTCTGGATAGCTTCGAAGTAACCTTCGATACCTTCAGCGGCCTCTTCAATAGCAGCTTGACCATCTGCCAAGTCTTGAGCGTTGACACTTGTGACCATCAAGAGAAAGAATAATAATACGAGGGGGCTAATGATTTTTTTAGAATTAATAAATTTAGGATTGAGTGTTAATTTTCCCATGTCTAAAGTTTTTGTAAAGAATTAAAAAATAGGTTTTAATAAATATGATGAAATTAATCTCTTGTCAATTCCTACCCGTTTGTTCTGTTAGCACCTTAGTAGATAACTGAGGTGATTGGATAAAAGCTGAGATTTCTTCTTCGCCAATGACTTCCTCTGGATTTGCTTTTTTAAGTGATTCGATTAAATCTTTTTGATTCGTTTCGAATGTTTCATCTGTATCTAAGTCAATGGTGATTTCGGCCAAATCTTCTTTTAGATTTTTAGCACTATGTTCATGAACCAAATTTTTAGCGACCATCGCTTTTTGAGCGATAGTGTTTGTTAGTATTGCTAATGGTTTTTCTAATTGGTCCGTTTTACCAAAAAGATTTTCTGGTTGAATTTCTTCGATGATGGGGAATTCAGTTGTTTTACCAATAGCATTATTTTTAGCTAATTGAAATGCCTTTTTTCTTTTATTGTCAAAATAGAAAAGCACGATATAGTATATAGCCGTAAGCCCTAAAATTAGTAGTACAGTATTCATAAGCTAGTCTATTATTGATTAGAGGTTGAAAAGGAATCACTTTTAGAGGAACTGTTATCAGAAGAACTGTTACTAGAAGGAAGGTTTGGTTCATCAGGATAAATCAGTTCTAAATAATTGTCGGGGAGTAATTCTTTGTTTTGCTCTAAACATTGTAAAAGGAGTAATTCAATAATTTGACAAATATTTAACTGTGCATAAATTAGTCGTACCAAACGAAGTAAATTTTTTCTAGCTCTGATAGAGGTAAATAATCGACTCCTAACATCTTCTTTTTTGCCAGTAACAAAATCAATGAGTTTATCCACTTTGGTTTTTCTGCCTCGTTTAGTAGTGGTAGCCAATTTAGATTTAGTAATAGGTTTAGCCTTAGTAGGTTTTGGTGTCTTGGGATTGGTTACATGAATTGGGAAATCAGGCTCATCAATTTGAGCAGACTTTAAGCCTGCAATATTTACTATATCATTATATCCTGCCATCTTGAAATTTTAACCTGTAAAGAGATTTGTTTCTGAAAAATTGAGTATGATAATTTATACGATTATTGCTTGCTTAACTTTCGCCTCATTTTTTTCCCAAATATTTTGAGTACGCTGGATGAACTCCATTAATTTGATAGCCTCCATTTTTTTCATTGGAATAGGAAAGATGGTACTACGAAAAGCTCTTTCGTAACAAACATGACTACTGAGGTAAAAAGGGAAGAAATCAAAATGCTTACTAAGGTCTTTTAGTAGCAGGTCAATTTTATGCATACGAGGTACCCGATTAAAAAATAAATAAGCATCAACCAGTTCGGTGCTAATAGGCCGAACAGCCTTGTCGATTAATTGATAAAATTCAATTCCACTAATGATAGAAAAATCATCTTGCATGACAGGAATGAGAAAATGATTGACTTGCATTAAGATGTCGGTAAAGCGAGGATGATTCAT
>JBGCFJ010000972.1:0-18137 GCA_045106885.1 Saprospiraceae bacterium | reverse complement strand
ATCAGAATGCCCAGTTATCCCCCATCCATCTACATCGGTATCATCGGCATCAAATAAACTGACCATTTGAAAACCATAGCCCAAAGCTGCTGGTCCTGCCGCTGAGTCAATGCGTACTTTTGCCGTATAAACTTCGTTAGGCGTATAAGTAGTAATTGGGTTATTCTCCGCATCCAAAACTTCTAGAGATAATAACACTTGTATATCTCCTGTGGCATGGCAACTTTGGCAAGTTCGTGGATTATTACCAGACATTTGATCACCAGGCGCACCTGTATTTCCTTGATTGGCAGCACCTGCCCTACCTCCAGCATTGGAGAGCGAAATAATAGCCAATAAGGCTAAGCTAAAAATGGTATAAAGCGTACGAATTTTCATATTGAAGATTGAATTAAATAATGAACCGAAATTATTTTATTGAGCCCGAATTTCGCAAATTAAACTAAATTATTTTGTCGGCTGGAATGCTCGGTTTAAATAAAGCATTTTGTGTACTTTTGGGACAAGTCCTCCATCCTTTAAACTTCTACTAAGTACGTTAAACTATACTCGTGAAAAAACTCTGTGCCCTCTATGAACTCCATCCCTCTGTGGTAAAAAAAAACAGTACTTTTGAGTAAAAAAATATCTAAAGCACTTCCAATGAAAGACCAACACCCTACACCTCCTTATTGGGAAAATCCTGCCATTTTTAATATCAATCAAGAGCATCCACATGTTCCTGTTGTGCCTTTTCCTGATGTAACTAGTTTTTTAGCCAAAGATATAAATGCTTCCCCTTGGTATCAATCCTTAAATGGTCAATGGAAATTTCATTGGGTGGATAAACCTGCGGATAGACCTGTCAATTTCTATCAACCCGATTTTGATACTAGTAATTGGGCAGAAATTGAAGTTCCTGCACATTGGGAACTAAATGGCTATGGGTATCCAATTTATGTGAATGACAAATATCCATTTAAACAAAATCCGCCTTTTATTCCCCATGAATTTAACCCAGTGGGGTCTTATATAAAAGAATTTGAAGTGCCCCCCAATTGGGAAGAAAAAGAAATATTCATTCAATTTGGGGCAGTTAAATCTGCTAGTTATTATTGGATAAATGGCGAATTTTTAGGATATAACCAAGATTCTAAAACACCTGTTGAATTCAATTTGACTAAATTTTTAAAAAAAGGAAAAAATACGATTGCCGTAGAAGTCTATCGTTGGTCAGATGGTGCTTATTTAGAATGTCAAGATTTTTGGCGGATGAGTGGAATGACTAGAGCCGTTTTTTTATGGGCTGCACCAAAGACCTATATTCGAGATTATTTTGTGCAGGCAGATTTATCCGACGATTATCAAGATGGATTGTTTGCTGTAGATATTGAAATGAGTGATAATTTGTTGGATGGAATGTTGGAATGTATTTTATTGGAAATTTCAGATACACATCCCCCTAGCCCCCTTCAAAGGGGGAATGACGCTGGAGCAAAAAACTTGGAATCCGATAAACAAAGTGAGAATGACTTAAAATTAACCGAGAACTATTCCCCCATTGAAAGGGGGCAAGGGGATGTTAACACTAATGTATCAAGTCATTCAAAACAAATTCTTTATCAAGAAAGCGTACTTTTTAATATAGAAAAATCTAATACGATTCATTTTCAACAAAAAATAAAACAGCCTAAAAAATGGACGGCTGAAACTCCTAATTTATACCAATTAGTTTTAACGCTAAAAGATAAAAAAGGAAATATTACTAGTGTCACAGGTTGTAAGATTGGCTTTAGAAAAGTTGAAATTAAAAATGCACAATTACTAGTCAATGGCGTGCCGATTATGATTAAAGGAGTGAACCGTCACGAACATGATGACCTTAAAGGGCAGATTGTGGATGAGGCGAGCATGATTCAAGACATTCAATTGATGAAGCAATACAATTTTAATGCGGTTCGCTGTAGCCATTACCCGAATGATGCTCGCTGGTATGAACTCTGTGATGAATATGGGCTGTACGTCGTGGATGAAGCGAATATTGAATCTCATGGGGCTGGCAAAGTGACTTTTGATTATGAGAATGCTATTGATTTTATTTCAGATGGAACAGATGGGCCTACTTTGGCAAAAGACCCGATTTGGAAAGCGGCTCATTTAGACCGAACTAAAAGAATGCTAGAACGCACTAAAAACCATCCGTCTATTATTACTTGGTCATTAGGCAATGAAGCGGGAAATGGCGAAAATTTGGTAGCCTGTTATGAGTGGGCAAAAGAACGTGACCCTTCTCGTCCTGTCCAATACGAACAAGCATTGGAAGAAGAAAATACAGACATCGTTTGTCCCATGTATCCATTGCCTCATCAGTTAGCAGGTTACGCTCAAAAAAATCCGAATCGCCCCTTAATTATGTGCGAATATGCGCATGCAATGGGCAATAGTGTTGGTAACTTTGTGGATTACTGGGAAGTTATCCACAAATACCCCGTTTTACAAGGCGGATTTATCTGGGATTGGCATGACCAAGGTTTGGTGAAGCATACGGAAACTGGCGAAAAATATTGGGCTTTTGGTGGAGATTATGGCCCAGCCGATGTGCCAAGTGATGCTAATTTTTGTTTAAATGGTTTACTATTTCCCGATAGAACGCCACATCCTCATTTGTGGGAAGTAAAAAAAGTGTATCAAAATATTGGTTTTAAAGCGATTGCTATTGAACGAGGGGAAATTGAAATTTTTAATCACTTTGATTTTATTAGTTTGGATAATTATCGCTTAGAATGGGCCATTTGGTGTAGTAGTGGAATAGCCGCAAAAGGAAAGATTGAACAGCTCTCTATTCCAGCTCAATCGACGAAAAATTTTAGATTGGATTATGGAAATTTTCAAAAAAACAGCAACAAAAAATATTTTTTAAACCTAAGCGTATTGACTAAAGAAGGTCGCCCATTAATTCCTGCAAATTATGAGGTAGCTACAGAGCAATTAGCTTTCTCTTTTAATAATCGCACTAAAATAATAGGTAAAATAAACTTGAAAGAACAGGTTTCTAAAAAATTAGCCTATAAAGCAACTGCTGATAACATACAACTAAAACATCCTCAATTAATCGCAACAATCAGTAAAAAATCGGGCTTATTAACTTCGTTAAAATATGAAGGTCGAGAATTATTAGCAAGTCCACCTATTCCTAATTTTTGGCGAGCGCCTGTGGATAATGATTTTGGCTGGGGAATGCCAAACAAAGCAAAAATTTGGCGGGATGCAGGTAAAAATAGAATTTTAAAATCGGTTAATCTTCGAACTACCCTACCTACAAGTATTACTGTTTCTACTTTTTTTGGATTACCGTTAGTACAGTCTCATTTTAAAATAGATTATATTTTATCTAGAGATGGTACGCTGTTAATTAACGCTAGTTTTTTGCCACCTTGCGGTAATGATTTGGCAGAAATACCTAGAGTAGGGTTACATTTATATTTAAACCCTGAACTAAAAAATATCAATTGGGTCGGTCGAGGGCCTTTTGAAAATTATCCAGACCGAAAGTATGCCGCACATTTCGGGCGCTATGATAGTACAGTCAGTAAAATATATGAACCTTATATTTCGCCACAAGAAAATGGGAATCGGACCGATGTAGAAAAAGTCGCTTTTTATGATAAAACAGGAGCAGGTTTGTTAATTACTGGCTTACAGCCTTTTAATTTCACTGCTAATCCATTCAGCCCAGAAGAACTTACTAGGGAAAAATGGGGTGATTTACACACTTATGATTTAAAAGATACGGGAAAAATTTCGCTTTGCTTAGACCATTTACAGATGGGATTGGGCGGGGTAGATTCTTGGCTGTCTACGCCTTTGGAGCAATATCAAATAAAGCCTGATGCGTATAGCTTTGGTTTTTTATTGAAGGGGATTTAGTATAAAAAGAAGTCAGCCAGACCGTTCATTTCATGAACTGTCAGAAGTCAGATTTAGAATCTATCTGACTTCTGACAAAAAAATGTAATTTTTTGGTCTGACTTCTGGAATCTTAATTCCCACTCTCGTCTTCCTCAATATCATAAATAGTTGGGTCAGCCTCTGAACGCTGCACACTCATATCTTCCATTTTGTCCATAAAGTCGAGTGCTTCATTCCAAAAATCCGTAAAAACGGGTTTTAGCTGAGCGGCAACGACTTGCATCTGACCAGGAAATTCTTTGGTATAATTATAGGTAATAGAAGTTTCTTTTGTTTGTGGGTCTATCATGTGAGATTTATCCGCAAACCATAATAAGCTACTGTAGATTAAAATTGCGCCAGCGCCCAATACTGCACCACCTAGAATTTGATTGATAAAATTAATATTCGCAGATTTTAACAAACCTTCCAATCCTCTAGAAATCAAGCGGAGTACCACCATCATAATAATGAAAGACAGTAAAAAACCCGCTATGAACATCAATGGATTGTCGTTTTTAGTCACATCTTCTAAAAACTTAGTGAACGCAGGTGCCATTTTAAAAGCGGCCAACAAACCAATCGTAAAGGAAAGGATAGTAAATACGGTTTTGATAATCCCTCGGGAATAACCCATCCAAAAACCAAGGGCAGCAACCAATACAAAGATAATGTCTAAAGTCATGATATTTTTTATTGATGACGAATACATCGTAGGAGACGTCACGTCTTCATCGTTTTCTCAAGAAGACTTACTCAAATATAAGAACTTCGTACCAATTATTCAGAATATTTAGACAATCAAGGGATTTTTTTAGACGGAAAATAAGCATTGTACAATTATTTCAAAAATTGCAAGAAGATTAGCTACCTTTGCCTACAAGAAATATATCCTGTTAAATCTATAAAATCTCCGATTAAAATCCCGATTAAAGATGCGGGACAAGTTACGGAGTTAAAACCTGTCATCCTGTATGGAAAATTTAAAATTCCCAATCGGTAGATTCAAACGAACTTTTAATATTAAGCCCACGCATATTGAAGATTGGATTTCGACCATTGAAGGGCAGCCTGCCAAATTTAGAGCTTTAGTAGAAAATTTATCGGAAGCAGAATTGGATACGCCTTATCGTCCAGGTGGATGGACCATTAAGCAAGTCGTTCATCATGTGGTAGATAGTCATCTGAATAGTCTTATTCGTTTTAAATGGACCTTGACGGAAGATAATCCAACCATTAAAGCTTATTACGAAGACCGATGGGCAACTTTAGAAGATTATAAGCAAACACCTGTAGCCATTTCTTTAAATATGTTAGATGCGCTACACTATCGTTGGGTCATCTTACTAAAGTCCTTAACACCTGAACAATTGAAAAGAACGTTTGTACATCCTGAAAGTGGTGATACGATTCCGCTAGACGCCTTGATGGGGATGTACGCTTGGCATGGGAATCACCATATTACTCATATTGAATTGGCGTTAGGAAAGCGATGAGTAGTAGTTGGCTAGTATAGCCCCTGTGGCTAGCCAAAACATGCCAAACCTTTGAGGTTTGGCATGTTTTAGTATTTGCAAAACATAAGTTATAAAATTAACTCGATTGTTTTTTGATTTTACGGTTAGTCTTATTCCCTACACCTCTTTACCTTTGTTCCCTTATCCCTCTGCACCTATTCCCCTTTAATAATTTCTTTCCAATCAATATCTTTATAAGATTCAAAAAGTAGAATGCCTATAAAGCTAAAAATAGCCGCTACTAAGACGGCACTAATGACGATTAAGGAGCGTTTGGGGCGAGATTTGATTAATGGTACAGCTCCTGCTTCAATTAGATTAACCGCAGATAGTTCAGAATTATAAGCCGTTAATAATTGATTGATTTGTACTCTTTCTTGCCCTAGTCTATTACTCATTTCTTTTTGCGTCCGTTCTAATACAAAAAGTTGACCTTGGCCTTTATTAAAATTTTGCATCCGTTCTTGTAAGGCAGTTAACTCTCCTTCATAGCCTGCTATATTAGCAGCTATTTTATTGAGGGTATCTCTGGGCGCACCTGATGCTTTTAAGGATTTCAGTTTAGCTCCTTGTCTAGCTAATTGAGCATCTGCACTTAAAATTTGAGTAGCAAAGACTTCTCCTTGAGACTCTGTATTAAACACCCCATAACGTAATTTAAGCGCAGAAATACTATCCGCTAGTATTCTTAATTTACTATCTTTTTCCGTAATGTTTTTTTCTAAGGAAAGTCTGATTTTTTGTAATTGATTCTTGACGATGGCTATTGCTAGTTCATCTATCTTATCTCTGGCTGCGTTGACCATTTTAGCTGCTAATTCCTTATCCGTATCTTCTACTGATAATTCTATTGCATCCCGTTTGGTTTTAATGACGGTATAATATTTATTAAATTTTTGTCGCACATTAAAAGCAGCTCTTTCTTTGGTAAAATCAATATCATAATGGGTATATAAATCAAAGGTTTTAACCATATAGTCTACTAATTCATTCGATTCGGCAATAGTTAGCAAACGGTCATTATCTCTATCATTTCCATAAAACTCAACATCTCTCGTTGAGGTGCCAAAAATTT
The DNA here is from genome assembly GCA_045106885.1 of Saprospiraceae bacterium. Taxonomy (GTDB): domain Bacteria; phylum Bacteroidota; class Bacteroidia; order Chitinophagales; family Saprospiraceae; genus JAFMDF01. The sequence goes on along the minus strand of JBGCFJ010000972.1, from coordinate 11,618 downwards.
GTCCTGGTTTTGCTTGGTCTATACTATTGGCATAAAAAGTGGTGGTAGATTCATAATAATTATCTAACAATAAAGAAATAGCAGCAGTTCCAATACCGATGCCTATACATAAATAGGCAATTGGCTTTAGCCACTTAAAAAATATTTTTAATACGTCTAGCAAATTTTCTCTTTGCTCCATTATTATTTGAGATGCGAGAGAAGAGGACAGAGAATAGAGCTGAGTTAAGTCCACTCTATTTTTACCGTACGCTTCTTAGTTAATTGAAAATGCAGTTTAAATTTCTTCGCAAAAATAGGAAAATAGCTCAAATAAAAGGTAGGAACGCTAAAATACTACAAGGGTTTTCTTATAAAAATGGAAAAACGTCTTTTTTGACAATTTTCAATTTTCAATTTATAATTTTCAATTTTCAAAAAGGAATAACCCATAGTTTTGGGGGTATAAAATATCATTATTGAAGCTATTTTAATCTTTAGCAGCTTTTCTTCTTTGCCGATTCGCTTAAAAAGTAATGAAAATGATTTTATAAAACCCTTAATACTACTAAGTATACTGTATCAGGGTAAAAAATAAACTTTCTGTTGAAAATTATTACATGGTTGAATTGTTACATTGCTTAATAACTGCAATTAAATCCCTATTCAACAATAGAACCATAAAGCAATATAGCCATTTGGCGATATAACTTGAATTGCTCAATCTTTTGAAAATGTTCAAATCTTAGCCTGTTAAAGTATAATAACGAAATTGAGGGCAGACCTTGGAGCGTCTAAGCGAAAAATTTATACTTTTAACTATCTAAGCCTGTAATTTTTTTGTCAATAGCGCATTCGTCGTTTTAGGTGCTGCTTTTCCTTTAGAAGCTTTCATAACTGCGCCCATAAAAAAACCAATCAAGCCTTTCTTACCCTTCTGATAAGCTTTGACTTTATCAGGATTTTTTGCCAGCACCTCATCTACTAATTTTTCTAAAAAATCTGCATCGTCTGATTGTACTAAGTTTAAAGCTTCGGCAATTTCCAAAGGCATTTTTTTAGTTTTTAATAACTCAGGGAAGATGCGTTGGTAGGCAATGGTATTACTCACTTTTCCATCATCAATTAACTGAATTAAAGCACCTAACTGTTGATGATTTATTGGAAATTCGGCAATGTCCTTTTTTTCCTCGCTTAACCAAGGATTGATTTTATTAATCACCAAATTGGCTGCGCCTTTATAATTTTTGGTATGCTTAGTTAGTGCTTGAAAAAATAAGGCAACGCCTTTTTCTTCTGTTAATAACTTAGCATTATAGGTGGATAACTTATATTTTTCGACAAATTCGCCTTGCAACTCCCAAGGTAAAGCTGGCATACCCGCTTTAATCTTTGCTAAATAGTCATCTGAAATGACAACAGGTGGTAAATCTGGTTCTGGAAAATACCGATAATCATGGGCGTTTTCTTTGTCTCTAAGTGGAGCAGTAGTTCCTGTTACAGGGTCAAAATTTAAGGTTTGTTGCGCTATTTTTCCACCAGCTTCTAATAGGTCAATTTGTCGCTTGCGTTCAAATTCAATCGCTCGACGGGCAAAACGCATAGAATTCATATTTTTAATCTCACAACGTTCGCCAAATTTTTCCGCTCCTTTCAACCGTACCGAAACATTGCAATCACAACGCAAAGAACCTTCTTGCATATTTCCATCAGAAACCCCTAAATACCGAACGAGTTGCCGCATTGCATTCATAAACACATCTACCTCTTGAGCCGACCGAAAATCTGGTTCTGTCACCGCTTCTAAAAGTGGAACGCCCGCTCTATTTAAATCGATAAAAGTAGCATCAGGTGCTAAATCGTGAATGGATTTACCTGCATCTTCTTCCATGTGTATATGGTGCATCCGAATATGTCGCGTCCCTGCTTCGGTTGTTACGTCCATTCCCCCACCAATCGCAATTGGCATTCTATCTTGGGTGATTTGATAGCCTTTTGGTAAATCCGCATAAAAATAATTTTTGCGGTCAAAATTATTTGTGGGACTTATTTTAGACCCTAATGCCAATCCCAATTTAACCGCATATTCAATCTGCTTTTTATTCAATCGAGGCAAAGTCCCTGGATGTCCCAAAGAAATGGTACTAATATGAGTATTCGGTGGCGCACCAAAACTAGCATCATCACCACAAAAGGCTTTACTCTTTGTGCCTAATTGCACATGTACTTCTAAGCCAATAACAGTTTCGTATTTATCGTAAACAGACATTTTTTTAAGATTGCGAGGTTATGAGTTGATGAGGTTTTAATGACTAAGGCTACAGGAGTGTAAAGGTAACCTAGCTATTTCTAGGGTGCAAGGTTTCGAGGTATATCTTGTAGTCTCTTTCAAATTTCCAAGCATCTAAATTTCAAAAAAACTAACTATTCTTTCCATTCTTATTTTAATAAATTAAACTATACTCGTCAAAAGAACTCCGTGCCCTCTGTGTACTCCGTTTCTCCGTGGTAAAAATAAGCTCCGTTCATCTAAGGCAAAGTGGAGAAAATAATTAGCCAGTTAGACCAGTCAATTTTTCTTCTAAGGAATTCAAAAAATGCTTGCATAATGGATTATGGACGCATTTTTTGAGTTTATTAAAAAAGAAAAAGGCGGTATAAATGGTTGATTATTTCTGCCACTTTGCCTAAGTAAAAGAGACACTACTGTATTCCCTCGTCTCTAAGTACCAAAATGCTGCCAACCTTGTGCTTTAATCGGATGAATATTTCCACCTGTTGTATGCAATTTTACGCCGTCTTTAGCATCCACTACATCCCCAATAATATATAAATCTGGTAAAAATTTCACTTTATCAATATCACTTGGTTTGATAGTAAATAATAATTCGTAATCTTCTCCCCCACTTAAAGCACAAGTAATCGGGTCTAGTTTAAATTTAAGCGCTTGCAATTGGGTATCATCGTGAATCGGCACCCCTTTTTCTTCGATAAATGCCCCTACTTTCGATTGGGTACAAAGATGGAATAATTCGGAAGCCAAACCATCAGAAACATCAATCATTGAGGTCGGCACTAAATTATTTTTAGCAAATAATTCTATGGTATCCTTTCTAGCCTCTGGTTTTAATTGTCGCCCAACTAAATAATCTTGTCCTTCTAAATCTGTTTTTACACCCGGATTAGATTGAAATAACTGCTTTTCTCTTTCTAGTAATTGCAGTCCTAAATATGCCGCTCCTAAATCTCCTGTCACACAAATAATATCCCCTACTTTAGCAGTATTTCGATAAACAATTTTATCCGCAGGTGCTTGCCCGATAGCCGTCACACTAATGTATAGCCCTTTTGGCGAAGAGGTCGTATCGCCGCCAATTAAATCCACCTTATATTTATCACAAGCTAATTGAACGCCTTCATAAAACTCCTCTAAAGCTTCTACTGAAAACCGATTAGATAAAGCGATAGACAACGTAATTTGTTTTGGTGTCGCATTCATCGCATAAATATCTGATACATTCACTACCACCGATTTATAGCCCAAATGTTTTAACGGTGAATACATCAAATCAAAATGGATGCCCTCGACCAACATATCTGTAGAAACAACTGTTTGCAATTGGCCATTATAAATGACTGCTGCATCGTCTCCAATGCCTTTCACAGAAGAAATATTCTGTAGTTTTATATTTTTTGTGAGATGGTCAATTAGACCAAATTCTCCTAATTTATTAACGTCTGTCCGTTTTGTCTCTGCCATTCAACTTATTTTTTTAACGTCTCTTAAATCTTATTTCGACAAATGAGTCCCGATGAATCGAGATGAATTCTCCGATACGCAAAATTACAATATTATATTGGTTTGCTTTAACCCATCATTAACGTCTAAACAAGTATTATTTTACTTCCGTTCAGTGTTTATTTTTTACTTTTGGGAATAAGAAAAGAAGAGACAGGATAAAATAGAGAAGAGATAAGAGATTCCACTCTCCTTTCTATCCGCTATTTTCTGCGCTCTAAACAAGTAAATATGAAATTAAAATCCGAGCAATTAGTCAAAATATATGGAAAAAGAACCGTCGTTAAAGGGGTTTCTGTAGAAGTGAATCAAGGCGAAATCGTGGGTTTATTAGGACCAAATGGTGCTGGAAAAACGACTACTTTTTACATGGTTGTTGGCTTTATCAAACCTAATGACGGCAATGTTTTTTTGGACAACGAAGATATTACCAGCCTACCCATGTATAAACGGGCGCAAAAAGGCATTGGTTATTTACCTCAAGAACCTTCTGTTTTCAGAAAATTAACAGTAGAAGATAATTTAAAAGCCGTTTTGGAAATGACGGATTTGAGTAAAGCAGAACAAGCCGCCAAATTAGAAACGCTTATTGATGAATTTAACTTAGAAAAGGTAAGAAAAAGTAATGGCGATACTTTATCAGGTGGAGAACGCCGCCGAACTGAAATCGCCCGTGCTTTAGCAACGGACCCTAAATTTATTTTATTAGATGAACCTTTTGCAGGGATTGACCCGATTGCAGTAGAAGATATTCAAAGTATTGTCAACAAATTAAGAACTAAAAATATTGGGATTCTCATTACGGACCATAATGTACAAGAAACCTTGTCTATTACCGACCGAGCTTATTTAATGTTTGAAGGAAATATTTTAAAAGCAGGAACTGCTGAGGAATTAGCAGCGGATGAAATGGTTAGAAAGGTTTATTTAGGGAAGAATTTTGAGTTGCGGAAAAAAAATTAGGGTTAAAAGTGTGAAATTGTATTGTTTTAGAACTCTATATAAGTAATTTAGTGGCATACTGGTAGTAAAGCCTTCAGGCTTTCCCGTCAAAGGTCTTTAGACCTGTTTTATAGCATTTATCTTTAGGACACTCCGACCTGAAGGTCGGTGACGGGAAAGCCTGAAGGCTTTACTACCAGTTGGCTCTCAAAATTAACAATACGTAATTAATCTCAAGTCTTATTTAGAGAAAACTACACAGACTTGAGAAAACACACACCCATAAAGGTAAACTGGAAGGCACTTCCATTTGTTCGCCTTGTCCTTCCCTTAATGTTAGGTATTTTCCTAGCTGAAAAGATGGTATTTTATCATCCTATGCTTCCCGTACTTTTACTCTTTTCCTTTTTAGCCATTTTTTACTTTAGGCAAATCAAAAAATCTTTTGCCAATAGGTGGATGGCTTGGATGCCCATTAATCTATTCTTATTCCTTGCTGGTTATCAACTCGCTTATTACCAAAATGAGCTTCGCCATCCTACCCATTTCCAAAAAAATATTCAAACGGAAAATTATGTCATTGGAACGATATCCAATATACCAATCCTCAAAAACAATAAAGTAAAGGTTGAACTAGCCACCCAAGCTATTGGCCTGGATAAACACGTTTTGACGGATTGTGAAGGAAAGTTATTGCTTTATTTGAATCAATATGAAGGCGCTCCTATTTTACATTATGGCGACCAAATTTTATTAAAAAGTAAAATTCACCCCATCCTTAAACCAAAAAACCCCAAAGCTTTTGATTATAACCGCTATCTATATTTTCAAAATATCCATTTTCAATCTTTTGTCCATAAGACCAATTGGAAGTTACTGGCAACCAATAAAGGACATCCTTTTTGGCAAACCGTAAACAAGATAAGAAGTCATTATCTTCAAGTACTTAAAAAATATATTCAATCTGATAAAGAGGTTGCGATTGCCTCCGCTTTAGTTTTGGGTTATAAATCCAATTTAACCCCCGAATTAAAAAGAGCGTATTCAGAAACTGGTGCTATTCATGTCTTAGCCGTTTCAGGTTTACATGTTGGTATTATTAGCACCATTTTATTATTTCTACTCAATTGCTTGCCCTTTAAAGGCACTAATTGGAATTGGCTAAAATTTATGGGTTTATGTATTGGTATTTGGGGCTTTGCACTTTTAACAGGCTTGCCGCCTTCTGTGAAAAGAGCTGCCATCATGTTTACTTTTTTAAATATTGGTTTAATTATTCAAAGAGATGTTAATAAATATAATGTGATTGCCATTGCTGCTTTCATCATTTTATTACTAAATCCTTATGCACTCTTTGATATCGGTTTTCAATTCTCCTTTTTAGCCCTTCTTGGTATTATCTTCTTTGCTAAACGAATCTTACAATTTTGGTCACCTAAGTCGAGGTTTTTTTATGAAATATGGAGTTTAATAGCTGTTAGCGCAAGTGCTCAACTAACGGTATTCCCTTTGATTTTGTATTATTTTCATCAAGTGCCTACTTACTTCTGGTTATCTGGTTTGTTTGTTGTGCCGCTTGCTGGCATACTGATAAAATTGAGTCTGCTCTTATTGTTGGCTAGTAGTATCCATGGATGGGTAGCTAGTATTTTAGGGTGGTTTATTGCTTGGGTCATTTATTTTCAAAACTGTTTGATTGAAGCTATGCGAAATTTACCCATCCATATACTAAATGGCTTTTGGATAAGTGAGATTGAAGTCATACTATTTTATGGATTTGTTTTTGGTTTGGCAATGTTACTATTGACTTATAGGATTCGTTGGGTGACTATGGCAATTTCTTGTTTATTGGTGGTTTCTTGTGTTCAATTAGGCACTAAATATAGTCAAGTTAAGCAAGAACAAATTACCATCTATTCCATTAATAAAAAGAGCGCTATTGATTTTATAGATGGTGTCAGGATTTATGAATTGGCAGATAGTACGCTCACAGAAAGTGATTATATTTATAATATTCAAAACAATCGTTGGGCAAGGGGAACAGCGGAAGTTATGCCAATTAATGATAAGGATATTCAAACGAATAATTTATACAAAAAAGGCAATATCTTACAATTTTATGAAGTAAAAATGGTGGTAGTTGAGCAAGCTTTGCCAAGGAATAGGTTGGTTAAAAATCGCTTAGTAACGGACTATTTAGTTATTCAAAAAAATCCCTCCATTGGCATCTCTCAATTATTGAATTATTACGACTTCAAGACTATTATTTTCGATAATTCCAATACGAGTTGGCGCATTAAAAAATGGGTGGAAAATTGTGAGCGATTAGGCATTCCTTATCATGATGTAAAACAGAGTGGTGCTTTTACGATTGATTTGAATGGAAATTAATTTCTGCTTCTGTCAGCACTACGCCGAAAACAATTTTAATAGTATTTCTCGCTAAATTAGTCGATAATATCTGCAATATTTCTCCAATTTATGCATTTTTACTATACAACTATTTTACCCAATAGTTGTCTTTTAGACTGTTATTTATTATTACCCGAAATTAGTAGAAGCACAAAGCTTTTACGACTAAAAAAAGGTGGTTACGTTTGTATCCGCCCGACTGTTTTCAATTCTAGTAACGACGAAACAATAATTCTGCTATTTGGACAGACTTATCTTTTCCTTGTTACTTATTTACAAACTGAAGTTGTTCACCCGACTTCCTAAAACCTTTTTTAATCATGAAAAAGCAACTCCAATCTTTAGGATGCTTATTCCTATTCGCCCTTTTCTCGACCATGCCTTTACAGGCCAACCCAGACAATAACTACCCAAACGTTAAGACGCTCCGAACAGAAATTATGGCTTTGATAAAAAAGCCTGATTTAAGTACGTTGGATAAACAAGAAGAAACCGTTAAACTTAGTTTTCTTGTGAATACCAATAAGGAGGTCGTAGTCATAGATGCCAACACCAAAAATGATTTTTTAGAAGATTATATTAAAGAAAATTTGAATTATCAGCAGATAAAAACAGATTATGTGCAGTTGAATAAAATTTATCACATCAAATTGGTGTTTAAGAAGAAATGATAATTTATGAGCTGCTTATCAACAGCTATAAGTTTTAAATATAATTTTGTTTTTGACCTTATTTGGGAGCGTGTATTTATATACGCTCCCTTTTTTAATGTCCTTTTCTAAAAAATTCTAACAAAATCTCCCTAAAATAATTTAGGAATACCGAAATTGCAGTTGTTTTTAAATTCAATCTTTATTTTGAGATATTTTTCAGAATTAGCTTATAATGGCACCAATTATTGTGGCTGGCAAATACAGCCCAACGGGGTTACCGTGCAAGAAAAGGTAGCCGCTGCTTTTTCTACGATACTAAGAACGCCAATAGCGGTTCATGGCTGTGGTAGAACGGATACAGGCGTACATGCTAGTCAGTTTTTTATTCACTTCGACTACGACGGAGAATTTCCAAAAGGTTTTATTAACCGCATCAATAAATTCTTGCCAAAAGATATAGTTATTTACAGGATTTTTGAAGTAGCGCCTGAGGTGAGTACTCGTTTTGATGCTTATCATCGGAGTTATGAATACCATATTTCTTTTCATAAGACGCCTTTTCATTTGCAAACGGTTTATCATTATCCTTATGGTAAAAATTTAGATTTGGTAAAAATGCAGGCAGCTGCTGCTTTATTATTAAATTATCAATCCTTTTTTCCTTTTTGTAAAGCCCACTCTGATGCTAAAACGATGCTTTGCGATTTGCGCCGAGCAGAATGGGTTATTGACGAAAAAGCTGGTAAATTGGTTTTTCATATTTCTGCTAATCGTTTTCTGCGGGGAATGGTTCGATTAATTGTTGGGATGTGTTTAAATGTTGGGGCTGGAAAATTGGAATTAGCAGATGTTAAAGAAGCTATGGACCAACAAGTGCGATTGAAAAAAGATTTGAGTGTGGTGGCTACTGGTTTGTTTTTGACGGAAGTAAAATATCCTTTTTTGGATGCTTAAATTTCTTAATCCACCGTCTATTATATTAAGCTTGGACGAGTGTAGCTTATTTTCACCACGGAGGAACGGAGTACATAGAGGACACAGAGTTCTTTTGAGGAAAATATTGTATTTAGTTCGTAAGGCTATTTTTACTAGGTGTTTTTCACTATGTGACTATGTGGTAAACTGTTAATTTAATTTTGTCTAACTATCTACAAACTAATAATTATGGCAAATGAACTAGTGGTACGAAAATTCCGATTGATTGAATTAATTATTCAATTGGACGATGAACAAGCAATTGCTAGATTAGAACAAGAAGTAGAAAAAATCAAGAGAACTGATAACTTTAAAGGCGCAATTAAAGCCATCAAGAAATCGACTTCTATTGATGAAATGATTAAGGAACAACACTATAAACCTATCAAAAAAGAAGATTTCTATAAGAAATTAGCCGCTATAGATATTCAAGAACCTTTGGAAGAATTACTTAAAAAATTAACGAAATAATGAAAGCCGTATTAATCAAAGAAGCAGGAGCGCCCGAAAATTTATATATTGGAAATTGGGAAAAACCTCAGCCAAAACCGCATGAGGTCTTAGTACAAGTAAAAGCAACGGCATTAAATCGTGCTGATACCATGCAGCGAAAAGGCATGTATCCGCCACCTCCTGGCGCAAGTCCAATCTTGGGCTTAGAAATAGCAGGTATTATCACCGAAATAGGAGCGGAGGTTACAGAATGGAAAGTAGGCGATAAGGTTTGTGGTTTAATCGCTGGTGGAGGCTATGCGGAATATGCCGTTATTCCAGCCAGTCAAGTCTTACCGATTCCTGCTAATTTATCTTTTGAGGAAGCGGCTGGTATTCCAGAAGTTTTTTTGACTGCTTTTCAAGCCATTAATTGGATTGGTAATTTGCAGCAAGGCGAATGCATTTTAATTCATGCAGGTGCGAGTGGAGTAGGAACTGCGGCTATTCAAATTGCTAAAGCAATTGGGGCAAAAGTATTTGTGACGGCTTCTAAAGGCAAACATGCAACTTGCTTAGCTTTAGGCGCGGAAAAAGCTATTGATTATAAGACCCAAAATTTCCAAGAAGAAATTTCAACTTATACCGATGGGAAAGGCGTAGATATGTTGATAGATTTTATTGCGGCCCCGTATTTACAGCAAAATTTGAATTCCATGAATTTTGATGGGCGAATTGTCATTCTTGCTTTGATGGGCGGATTGGTTGCGCCTGATGTGAATATGTTGCCTATTCTATTTAAGCGAATTCGTATTCAAGGTTCTACTTTGCGGGCTAGGTCTTTAGACTATAAGGCTCGATTGACTAAAGATTTACAGGACTTTGCTTGGAAACGCTTTGAAACGGGAGAATTTAAACCAGTTATTGATTCTGTTTATGATTGGACGGAGGTGGTGGCTGCGCATGAGTATATGGAGGCGAATAAGAATATTGGAAAGATAATTTTGCGGATTTCTTAGTGTTTTTTGACGCTGATTTCGCTGATTATTATGATTAATTATGTTTTAAATGACTCACAAAATTATGTCAGAAGAAAATAAACCAGATATAGAGAAAATTCAAGTAACCGATGAAATGGAAGCTGAAATTAATCGGAAGGAAGGCACTATCAAATTTGTAAAAGAAAAAGAAGTATCAGGAGAAGATAATATAGATTTACTTGAACTATTTAGTGAGGAAAGTGGAATACCTGTTTTTAAAGGCATCATTAAACATGCTTATGAATCGGACTATTTGGGGTATAAACATATATGTCCAAGATGTGATGAACGTACAGAGAAAATGATGAGTAATTTCGCTTATGGGACTCAAGATAAATCAAGAATAATAGCCGCTCCTGCTGGTTATTTCTGTCCCAATTGCCCAACTGTTATCATTGATGATGATATAATAAGAGCTTCCATTAATGAAAATATTGATTACTGTGGTGTCTATCAAATAGAAACAGGATATGAAACTGAAAAAAAATTATTTGAAACATTGAATGGTGAGAAACCAGTTTTCATTTTAGACCCAACCAAAACGAATATGTATGGTATTCAGCAATCTGTACATCAATCACCCGATGATTACATTCAATTAATTAAGATATCCAAAGAAACTCAACTGCAATTAAACTGCAAACAACAAAAGAAAAAGAAGCGTAACAAACAAAAGAATAAAGCAGCTAAAAAAGCTCGAAAAAATAACAGAAGACGATAAATAAAAAAGGGCTTCAAGTAATCAAACTTGAAGCCCTTTTTTATTTTACTGTTGACCGTACACCATTAACCGTGTGCCGTTCTTACCCACCAAAATCATCAAAAGCAATATTCTCCTCAGGTACGCCTAAATTATCTAAAGTACGGATAACAGAAGCATTCATCATTGGAGGTCCACAGAAATAGTATTCAATTTCTTCTGGCTCTTCGTGGTTTTTAAGGTACTCTTCGTAACATACACTCATTACGTATCCTTTAAAACCATCACCATTTGGGTCATTGACATCTTTCTTTAAGGTCCAATTATCTTCTGGTAGTGGATTATCTAACGCTACATGGAATTTGAAATTTGGAAATTCTTTTTCGATTTTTCTAAATTCTTCGATGTAGAATAATTCTCTTTTTGTTCGACCACCATACCAGAAAGATACTTTTCTATCTGTTGTTTTTAGGGTATGGAATAAGTGGTATAAGTGAGATCGTAATGGCGCCATTCCTGCTCCACCACCGATATAAACCATTTCTTTTTTCGTATTCTTAATAAAGAATTCTCCATAAGGACCAGAAATAGTGATCTTATCACCAGGTACTTTAGAAAATACATAAGAAGAACAAACACCTGGATTCACTGCCATCCAACCACCAGCTTTTCTATCAAAAGGTGGA
>JBGCFJ010000971.1:0-2792 GCA_045106885.1 Saprospiraceae bacterium | reverse complement strand
GTTGTTCATTTAATATTTGAGACAAATGATGCGGGCTCACCTTAATCCTTTCTGCCAATTTTTTCAACGTTAATTTAGAGTTTAAATAAGGTTGCTGCTGCTCCATTTCTGTCGTTAACTTCAATAATATCCCCTTCATTTGTGCTTCACTCAAAGTAGATTTCTGATATTTTTTTTCTGGTCGATTTTGTTTTTGTAATAAACCATCTTTTAAAATAAAAAAATTAAGGGCATAAATAGTAAATGTATCAAAGGCCGCCCCAATATTATCCCATGCATCTCCAACATCTAATAACACTTTAAACAACCAAAGTGTAGTCCCTAATATTTTTAGGCTACCCGTCTAAAGTTGGACACTCAAGTTTAGGACAGACAACGGAAAATCTATATTTCCCGACACTTAGAGCAGCGAATATAGATTCGCTGTTGTCGAAAATGTCCAAGCTTAGACGGGTAGCCCATTTTTAAAAAGAGAAAGGCAAAAAACCAACGGTAAGTCGGGGCAAAAATAGTTGCCCAAAAATCTTTTTGTTGTTTTAAAAAATGGGCTAATAATTGATAAATCGGCCAGGCATAAAAAATAGATTGTAAAACACCTAATTCATTGACGTATTCCTTAATGCACCAAGGGTCCGCATGGAATTTTTGATGATTCGGTAATTCTGGTAAATAATCGTGGTAGGCATTTCGAAAGGCATTTAACTTGAATACTTCGTCTTGTAAAAAGAAATTGAAATGGTATAAAAAATAAAACCCAAAGGGTAAAAAATGCCAATGCCAGTTTTTAGGATGTTTGCCGACCAAAGCCGTAACCATTAAATAAATAGCCGCTGGTATAAAAAAATTAAAAGGTTCGGATAAATCTACAAAGTGCGGAATATGCACAATCCCGCCGCTATAACACAGGAATATTTCCGTCATGACCAATGCCGCCGCAAATAGTATAGCTCCGAGATATTGATAAGTTCTGTTTTTTCCTAGTAAAAAAAATATTGCCAAAAAAAAGCCCTGTACCATTCCCAACAATATGAAAATAGTAAAAAAATCAATGCGATAACCAAGGGTGTCGGGCCAATATTCCATGAGGTAAAGTCAAAAGGTAAAATGCAAAATTAGAAATTTAAAAGTTAGCTATTCCACCAAAAAGGATTTTCTTATAGAAAAATTCTTTTTTGACAATTTTCAATTTTCAATTTATAATTTTCAATTTTCAAAAGGGAATAGCCCTTAGTTTTTGAGTTATAAATCGTCATTATCTGTTCTTATTCTAATAGGAATCACTTTTCTCTTCATTTGTGTTTTTTGAAAATTAAATCCCAATAATTATCATAAGTAGCTCGACTTAGTTTTAATTGAATATTGATGAAAATATTTTTCATAAAAAAAATTCTCCGACAAATTTCACACATTTAATGAAAATAATCGCCTAAAACGGTGTTTTCCGATGGGGAAACACCTGAACCCCTAATTTTTATTGCTTGTCATAGTGGTTCTTTCATAGATTTAAACTCATTATCATAAAATCATTATTTGGAACTATGTAAAAATTAGAACAGAGAACAAAGAATAAAGATGAGAAATCGGAGAACGATTCAAGTGTGGTACTCTTTTGTAGCTGAAAGATTCGTTTTAACTACTAATCGAGTCTCTTTTCTCTACTCTCGATTCTCTTTTCCCAAAACTGAATGGTTTTGAAAAATCACCAAATCAAAAAAATGAATCACTCGACTGACACCAACAAAATTTACTGGAAAATCCTCCTCTTATTAGCGTCCATCAAAATGGGCATCCATTTATTTACGAATACCATCACTGCCTATGGTTTGCATCGAGATGAATACCTCTATATTTCCGAAAGCGACCATTTGGCTTGGGGCTATATGGAAGTGCCGCCGATGCTTTCTATTATTGGAAAAATAGCTAAATTATTATTTGGACATACGGAGTTTGCCGTGCGTTTTTTTCCTGCTTTTATTGGGGCTATTTCGATTATTATCATTGGCATCATGGTACGAGATTTAGGTGGCAAAAAATATGCTCAATTATTAGCCAGTTTTGGTTTTCTAATTTCACCTGTTTTCTTGGGTAGTAATAACCTTTTTCAACCTGTTAGTTTTAATCAATTTATGTGGTTGCTATCCGCTTTTATGGTGGTGCGGATTATTAAAGATTTAGATATGTCAAATCTCAAATATTTGGCATATCTTCCTGCCAAAAATTGGTATTGGTTAGGCATCATAGCAGGCCTAGGTTTCCTCACCAAATATTCCATTGTCTTCTTTTTCGCAGCAATGATTGGAGGTCTCTTACTAACGCCCCATAGAAAAGTCTTTTTAACCAAGTATCCTTATATCAGTTTGGGTATTGCCAGCTTAATTGCCGCGCCCAATTTATGGTGGCAGGTTGCTCATGATTTCCCTGTTGCTCGCCATCTGGAAGAATTAGCGGCTACTCAACTAGTAAATGTCAGTGCCACAGACTTTTTAATTCCACAGTTTTTAGACCATTTTGGGGCAAGTATTTTATGGCTATCAGGATTGTTTTTTGTTTTAACCAATAAAAAACTAAAAGCTTATCGTTTTCTAGGCTGGACTTATTTATTAGTCATTTTAATTCTATTAGTCTCTAGCGGCAAAGATTATTACGCTTTCGGTGCTTACGCCATGCTTTTTGCAGTAGGCGGTATCGCTTGGGAACATTGGTTTGGGAAAAAAGCCTTATTATTAATTCCAGTTATCACCCTCTTGAATCTACCTACGATTCCACTAGCTTTACCAATTCTTCCGATTGAA
>JBGCFJ010000970.1:0-7476 GCA_045106885.1 Saprospiraceae bacterium | reverse complement strand
TTACTACTTAACTTAGCATTACTCAAAATATAATACTATATTTGTTTCAACAAAAAACCAATAAAACATCAATAGAAAATTAACTGTTTTCTATAATTCTATTAAAGTTCTTTGATAAGTAAAATGTAAGTAATACTATTTGTAAAACAGTTTTAGAGATAATTTACTATATAATATCAACTGATTTTAGGTAGGTTTAATTATATATAATGATAAAACATTTACCCTTTTATATAGAGGTGTTTGAATCAGATTTATATTGTAAAATTAGATTTTATAACTTAGTCGATTTTTATTCAAAAGAAAGCGTTCGATGAATTTTGGATTATTTCTTTTGGTAAAAACAAAGTCCCGTTGACCTTCACTAATTATAAATCAACCTAAAATGTTTTTCCTAAGGTACTTTTTAGTCAAATGGAATCGCGTATTTTGTAATTTATTTTTTTACTAATTTAGTTACCTTTTGACCGCTAACATTATTGCAGGCATCGTAATTGACCTAAATATTCCTTAGTTTTTAATAAGGTTTATTTATCGTTAATACTTCCTTTCCCTCAGAATGTCTAAAACCAATTCAAACAGCTGCTTAGTTCGCTTACATTTTAGGTCTACCCAATAGAGACAAAAGACCAATACTTTAATTGAAATCTGGAAAACTATTTATTCACTAAATTTTTACTATGGATCCACCAAATTTGCGGCGCGCAAAGAGCTATCAGCTTCCACACCTTTGCGTCAGTCTACTCGGAAGCATTAGTTCTGGTTGAAAAAAATTCAGTTTACACAGATGGCACTTTTTGAATAACCATAATTTATTAAGAATGTGAACAAGTAGTAATTTTTATTTACTGACTTTAGTAACTTAATTTCCTAATAAATTCGTGTTCAGAATAACATAATATCTTTAATTTTTAACTGATTAATTTAATAATGAAATTTCAACGAACTAAAACTAAAGTATAAAAGCCGATTAATCATTGCATTAATCGGCTTTTATCATTTTGTACTTATTGTGTGATTAAGCGTATAAGCATTTTATAAAAAACTGTTATACGCTCATCTATTTCGTAGCTCAAAAATTAATAAGTCCTCTGGGACTTTTTCAAATTGCCAGCCCACCCACTTCGTGGTTCAAAAATTAATAAGTCCTCTCGGACTTTTTAATTTTTTCACATAGCAGACTCCTTCTTCTTCAATACAATAGCATCCACCGCCTTATCTTTCACCAACTTATTAAATTTAGGCAAATCAGTGTTTTTAATCGCCTCAAATTCTAATAATTGTGCATCAATTCGCTTGGTTAATTCTTCTCGTACCTGAATCATACCATCTGTCGGGGGATAATCTCCACGTTGAATCAAAGAATTTAAGTGCCCTAACTTGTTATTCAATCGAACAGGGAAATTTAATGGGTCTTGACCACTTCTATTTTTTGTTTGGTATAAAGCTTTTTCTACTTTTTCCATCTTCTCGTTAATTTCGTCTGCCAATTCACCGATTTCCTTTTTATCTTCATCGTCGCCAATTAATTTTTTATAATTGTTTAATTGGTCCCTTACTTTTCGGATGTCGATAATCGTTTCATGCGTTTCAGTCAACTTGTCTCCTACTCCTTTGATAAAATCAAATTGCTTTTGAATATCTGCTAAAGACACTTCTGACCGTGGGTCTTTTAAGATTTTGAAATCCTGTGTTTGTTCTACATCTCCAACTTTCAAGACCACTTTATAATCGCCTGGCACTGCCTGTGGACCGTTTAAAGATGCCCACCACATAATCATGCCATCAAACTTTTTAGCCGCAGGATAAGTCATATTCCAAGAGAACATGTTTCCACCTTCTTTGACCTTTAATTTATCCGACTTTTCTTTTGCTTTAGTCGAATAAGTACGAATCAAATCGCCATTCGCTTCATGAAAAGACAAGGAAACATCTTTTAATAAAGACGTATCTTTTAAATTAAAATTCACCATCACGCCTCCTGGGTGATTCATCCCTGCATTCTTAGGATTTGGATTTTGGTAGCCACCCATTCTATAACTATCCATTGGTTTGAACAAATGCACTTTGGCATTTTTCATTCCTTCATTTAATTGGTGTAAAACCGTTAAATCATCAATCATCCAAACAGAACGACCTTGAGTTGCGGCAATTAAATTATCATTTTTAATCGCTAAATCTGTAATGGGTACAATTGGTAAATTCATTTGATACGGTTGCCAATTTGCTCCATCATCAAAAGAAACATACATACCTGTTTCTGTTCCAGCATACAATAAGCCCTGTTTGTTAGGGTCTGCTCGAACCACTCTAGTAAAATGTTGAGTATCAATACCATTCACTATTTTAGTCCATGTTTGACCATAATCTTTCGTCTTGTATAAATAAGGCCTAAAGTCGCCACCTTTGTATAAAGTTCCTGCCAAATAAGCCCCACCGTCTGAATGTGGGTCAGGGTCAACACTATTCCACATCAACCATTTTGGTGCGCCCTTTGGCGTGACATCTGTCCATGTTTTTCCGCCATCTTTAGACACATTGACTCGTCCATCATCCGAACCTGTCCATAATAAATCCTTCACTCTAGCAGATTCTGCTGCGGCAAAAATCGTACAGTAATATTCTACCGATGTATTATCTTGGGTAATTGGTCCACCCGAAGAAACTTGCTTTTCAGGGTCATTTCTCGTTAAATCTGGGCTAATTAATTCCCAACTTTGCCCTTCGTTCATCGAGACATGCAAATGATTAGATGCCGTATATAATTTATTCGGGTCGTGCGGAGAAATGAAAATAGGGAAATTCCATTGGAATCTATATTTCATCCCATCTGCGCCCCAGCCCATTGGTAAATCAGGATGTACATTAATCACTCTAGCCTTATCTGTTCTGTGGTCTAATCGGACAAAGAAACCATCATAACTTCCACCATAAACAACTTCATTATTTCGTGGGTCAATCGCAATATGTCCACTTTCTCCACCAGCCGTTACCTCCCAATCATCTTCCGTAATCGAACCGCCGTCAGAACGGTGCTTGATTCGTTGAGTGGAGTTATCTTGTTGCGCTACATATATTTTGTAGGGGAAAGCATTATCGGTAGTTACTCGGTAATATTGAGCGGTTGGTTGGTTCATATAAGTACTCCAATTAGTACCGCCACTATAAGAAATTTGTGCCCCACCATCATCTGCTACTGCCATTCGTTTTGGGTCTTCTGGGGCAATCCAAAGGTCGTGGTGGTCACCATGTGGTGTCCGCATTGTCTTAAAAGATTTACCGCCATCTTTTGATTTATGAAACCGAACATTTAAACCATAAATCACATCTTCGTCTTGTGGGTCTGCATAAATACGGCTGTAATACCAAGCTCTTTGTCTTAAATCACGCGTTCCGTTTAATAAAGACCAAGTTTTTCCAGCATTGGAAGAAACAAATAAACCACCTTTTTCAGCTTCTACTTGCGCCCATACTTTATTAGAATTAACTGGTGAAACGGTTACGCCAATAATACCCAATGTTCCTTTAGGAAATCCTTCATTTTTAGAAATTTCTTTCCAGTTATCTCCACCATCCGTACTTTTCCAAAGTGCCGAGCCATCTCCTCCACTTTCTAAGCTATAAGGCGTCCGATTAATATTCCAAGTCGAAGCGTAAATAATTCTAGGGTTATTTGGGTCTAAGATTAAATCACAACCACCAGCATCTTTATTCACAAATAAGACCTTTTCCCAAGTATCTCCTCCATTTTTAGACCGATAAATCCCTCTTTCAGAGCTAGAAGCAAAAACATTTCCCAATGCTGCTGCATAGACTAAATCAGGGTTTTTAGGATGCACTCGAATTCTAGGAATATGGTACGTTTTGTCTAAACCAATAGATTTCCAAGTGGACCCAGCATCTTCTGATTTCCACATCCCATAACCATAAGACATATTTCCTCTAACGGTGACTTCTCCCCCACCAACATAAATCACATTTGGGTCATACTCACTCACAGCTACCGAACCGATAGACCCGCCAAAATATCCATCAGAAATATTATTCCAAGTCTGGCCACCATCTTCTGTTTTAAAAACACCGCCACCAGCGGCTCCCATATAATATAAGTTTGGTTTTCCTGCTACCCCTGCTACCGCAGAAGAACGACCACCACGATATGGGCCTAAGTTTCGCCATTTTACGGCATCATATAAAGATTCATCAAATTTGGCTTTAGCCGAAGTACTTTTGTTTTTCGAAGCCTTCTGTGCCATTACAGGCGCACAACTGAAAAAGCAAAAACACAAGCCAATGAATAGGAAAGGTACGTGTAAATTTCGCATCTACTATAGTTTTGGTTCTAAATAAAAAGGTGTAAAGGTATATAGGTTTAAGGGTATAGAGGGTCGAGCTACGCCTTTGAACCTTTCTACCTATGTACCTCTATATCTTTTAGACCGCCAAATATAGGAAATTATAAGAATATGAAAGTTGATTTTTTTTTGAAGTGGAGTTTTGAGGAAATTTAAAGGTATTTCTTAATTTTTAACCAATCTTCTTTTTGCTTATTGAATGGTCGATTAGCTAATCCTAGTCCACCAGCATGGCCAAAACAAAAAATACAAGTACTCTCTATTTCTAAGGGAGAATTATTAGCATGAGTATTTATATTTTTGTATTTAAATCTAAAAATTTTCCCAATTGACCTAATAGCTTTTTCTCCCATACAAATAATGATTTTAGGTTGAACAATTGCAATTAATGGTTTTAAAAATAACTCTCGACTTTCCTTCATCCATTTATCCTCAAAACCACCAGACATTTTACCGTTCTTTAACCCCATAACACAATTTGTAAAAAAAAGTCCTGCTTTTTTATTAGGTGCTAAAGGATGACCAACCTCTATTCCAATTGAGTTAAAAAAATCAACAATATTTTTATTTGTTGGGAATTCATACTTATCTAATTCTATTTCAACACGGCCCTTACATCTTTTATAAGTATCAAAATCACTAAATTCTTGTCCAATAAGCATTATTTTAGCATTTAAGTCATTCTGCCACTTTGCCCAAGGTTCAATTTCATTCCAATCATACCCAGATTTAGAAGGATTATTTAAACCTTCTTGAAATTGATACTCTTGCCTCTTTTTTACTAATAATTTATATTCCTCTTGCTTTGTCATTAGGTTATAATTAAATTGTTAAAAAATGAATTTGTATTAACCCTAAAATCATGCTAATTTTAAAAATTTGTTGATTAATAGTGGTTATAATAGATAACAAAATGGATAAGCTAAAAAAACATAAAAAAATACTAACTAAAGTTCTTGAAAGGCATGCGGCAATAAAAATAGATAATATGCCACTAGTTTCTTCTAAATTAATTATAGATGAAGCGCTAAATAATTTTCTAGTGTTTGATATTGGATGGCATAATAAGTCATTTGTCCATAATATTGTTTTTCATTTTGAGATTAAAGAAGGAAAAATTTACGCTTATAAAAATGCTTCAGATTTTGATATTATTGGTGAATTAATTGAAGCTGGTATTCCAGAAAATGAATTTATCATCCCAGAAATTGACTTTTTTGAACCCAAGAATATCCTAGAAGAAGCGGCTTAGTCAATTAATTGGTGAACGGTAATTTAATCTCATTTTTTCCCTACACTATATTCCTCCAAATGATGCGCCACGACCCTCCAAACACTAGAGTCAATACCCAAGGATAAATGGGTAGAATTCACCTCATCATGTTTAACATTTTTGGACTTGTTGTCAATACAGGCAGACCAACCAATACCTTCTGCTTGATTTCTTAAAACTTATCAATAATCTTCTTCAAAGCAGCAATCTCTTCCTCCTTCAACTTTTCCTCATTCACCATAAAAGACAATAAAGAAGCAGGCGAGTTATCAAAATACCCCTTCATTACCTTTTTCATAAACTTTTTTCTATAATCCACTTTTGAAATGGCTGGAAAGTATTGATAGGTATTCCCATATTTTTGAAAATCTAAATACCCCTTTCTATCCAAAATTCGGACGATGGACGAAATGGTATTATAAGGCGGTTTAGGGTCAGGTAATTGGGCAATGACTTCTTTGACAAAGGCTTTTTCCAATTGCCAAAAAATAAGCATGATTTCTTCCTCTTTTTTTGTTAATTCTTCCATGATTTAATTATTGTCAATCAAATCATAGTGATTTTGGAAAGCACTATGATTTTTTATGATAGATTAACCAAAAAATAAGCAAACTACTTGCTGATAAAAATAGGGGTAAGAAAAAAGTCCATTGCATAGTTGTAGATTTAAATACCATTCAAACCTGCAACTTACTTTCAAGGGAATCAACTTATTTAACAGTTTCTTAACTTTTACAATTTCAAATACTTCAAAATATCATCATATAAACCTGCTTCATTCGCAAAAAGTGCATAATTTTTAGCAGATTGAAACCATTCTTTTGTTGTCGGTCGATGTTTTTTAGCCGCACTTAATAAGTCATCGGTGAAAATAGGTAGTGGCATTCCTTTCCGCATAGATTCTTCTAATTTGGACTCTATTGCAATGTCGATTACTGCTTCCAAATCTGCCCCCGAAAAATCAGTAGTTCGTTTAGCTAATTTATCAAAACGAATGTCTTTAACTGGCTTGTCTTTTAATTTGATATTTAAAATCGCCGCTCTAGCTGTATCGTCTGGTGGTGGGACAAAAATAATACGGTCAAAACGCCCTGGTCGCCTAAAGGCGGAATCTAAATGCCAAGGGGCATTGGTGGCAGCTAAGATTAAAACGCCCTCATTATCATACTCTACCCCGTCCAATTCTGATAAAAATTGATTAATGACATGCCGACCTGAAAAATTGCGCATATCGGTTCGACTAGCCCCCAAAGCATCTACTTCGTCAAAAAATAAGACACAAGGTTTCATTTGTCGAGCCTTCTGGAAAATAGCGTGCAAATTTCGTTCGCTATTTCCAATGTACATATCTAAAATATCATTGATACCCACCGATAAAAAATTGGCATTGACTTCACCTGCCGTCGCTCTGGCTAAATGCGTTTTCCCGCACCCTGGAGGGCCATACATTAAAATACCTCCACCAATTTTTTTGCCATAAGCTTTATAAATTTCGGGATGCTCTAGCGGTGCAATAATTTTCATCCGAATCTCCTCCTTTAGCTTTTCCATCCCACCTACATCTTTGAAGGTGATTTTAGGGCGCTCTATTTCTATACTTGCTTCTTCCTCCCTATTTCCTCCTATCGCATTCCCTAACACTAATTTTTCTGGTTCGGGTGGATTATTTTCTTGTAATTTTAAATTAATGGCAGAGGCTAAAAAGGCATCTTTTAACGTAGGGTCAATAATAATTGTCTTTTCGTAAGCATCTTTTGCTTCTCCTATATTTTTGGCTTGGACTAATAATTTAGCATAAATTTGTATAAATATTTAGTAAAAAAAGACATTTTCAGAGAGCAGTAATAT
>JBGCFJ010000097.1:0-4247 GCA_045106885.1 Saprospiraceae bacterium | reverse complement strand
AGGTTGTCTCTATTTTGCAGGAGATACTGCGCTGACGATGGACATGAAATTAATTCCAATGTTATGCCCTAAAGTAGATATTTCACTCTTGCCAATTGGGGATAATTTTACGATGGATGTCAAGCAAGCGGTCTTTGCTAGTGACTTTGTCGAGTGTAATAAAGTAGTCGGTTGTCATTATGATACATTTGGTTTTATAAAAATAGATAAAGAAGCTGCACAAAAGGCTTTTGAGGATGCTGGAAAAGACTTAATTTTGCTGGATATTGGAAAAAGTGTATCCGTTTAGAGGTTTCTAAACGCTGCTTTTGGGAATAGTGAATCGATATTCACTAGTAGAACCTACACAAAAAACAAAAAATGGGTAAAGTAATAGCAATTGCCAATCAAAAAGGCGGAGTCGGAAAAACAACGACCACTATCAATTTAGCTGCTTGTTTAGCTGTTTTGGAGAAAAAAGTTTTGATTATTGATATGGACCCCCAAGGTAATTCCTCTTCTGGAGTTGGGGTTTTCCATGATGAACCAGAGGGAAGTACCTATGAGTTGATGGTTAATAATAGCGTTGATCCAAAAACTTGTGTTGTTAAAACAGACACCCCTAATCTTTATATTATTCCTGCTACGATTGACTTGGTTAACGCAGAGATGGAATTGGTCAGTAAATTTCAGCGGGAATTTATCATGAAAAAAGTCATTGACAAAGTTAAAGATGATTTTGATTATGTCTTTCTAGATTGTTTGCCTTCTTTAGGTTTGATTACTGTAAATGCTTTATCCGCAGCAGATGCAGTCCTTATTCCCGTGCAATGTGAGATTTTTGCTTTAGAAGGATTAAGTAAATTACAGGACACCGTCGAATTAATTCAGGCACAATTGAACCCTAAACTGGAAATTGAAGGTATCTTATTAAGTATGTATGACAAACGATTAAGGTTAGCTAATATCGTGGTGAACGAAATTAAGGAAAATTTTGAGGGTTATGTTTTCAAAACAGTCATTCATAGAAATTCAAGAATTGGGGAAGCACCAAGTTTGCATCAACCCGTTATTATGTATGATACGACTAGTAAAGGAGCCATCAACTTCTTAAATTTAGCGAAAGAATTTTTGCATAAAAATAATGCACCTTTAAGAGGAAGTGCGATAGCAACAGCGAAGGCTTAAGTAGCTTAGGCTTCTAGCCTGAGTAGTAACATTGACAGAGAACTATACTAAAACATTACTAAAAAACAACGAAATGGCGAAGAAGCTAGACCTTGATAAAATGAAGAGTAATCTTCGAGGCAATATCAAAAGGAAATCTAGAGTATCCTTTATTCCTACTCCAGAGGCAAAAGAAACGGTGAAGGAACTAGCTAATACAGTAGCCAATATTCCAGTTAAAACTATTGCCCCCAATCCATTTAATCCAAGGACAGATTTTAATGAAGCCGCACTAAAAGAATTGGCAGCCTCCTTAAAAGTACATGGATTGGTTCAACCAATTACTGTTCGCTTAATGCCTTCAGGAAAATACCAGTTAATTTCTGGGGAAAGAAGATGGCGGGCTTCTCAAATGGCTGGATTGGAAGAAATTCCAGCGTATGTCAGAGCAGTCGATAATGACCAAGAAATGCTAGAAATGGCATTGGTTGAAAATATTCAACGAGAAAACTTAAATCCTGTTGAGGTTGCTATCACTTATGAGCGACTGATGCAGGAATGTCATCTTACTCATGAAGATTTAGCCAATAGATTAGGCAAAGGTAGAGCTACTATCACCAATAAAATGGGGATTTTAAAGCTCCCGCCTGATGTAATTAAAGCCTTGAGAATTAGAGAAATTTCAGAGGGACATGCTAAATCTATCAAAGGTTTAGAATATATCGAAGAGCAATTATTTGTGCTAAGTGAGATTAAAAAAAATGACCTTTCTGTTAGAGCCACCGAGAAACTGGTCGCAAGTATTAAAAATAGAGGCCCTGTCAAATCAAAATCAAAACAGGCAAGTCCTTATGCAGAAGAAATCCGAAAAATTGAAGATGAAATTAGTTCATTTTTTGGTGTCAAAGTACAGGTAAAAGCAGATAGTAAAGGAAAAGGGAAAGTAGTGATACCTTTTGGTGATTACCGCAAATTAGACGAGTTAATGAATCGTATTAAATAATTTAAGTTGCGGATAATTGTTGGATTGCTATATTGTTTTATTATTGTGATACCAGACACCATTATTTAATAAAGTTATCACTTCCTGTAAATCCTTTTAAAATCTCCGATTAAAATACGGAGTTGAAACCTGTCATCCTGTAACCTATGGATCCAAAAGAAATCCTCTCCATTTTCTTAATTCTCTTCTCTGTCATTGATATTCCTGGTAATGTGCCGATTATTATTTCCATGAAAGAAAAAGGGAAAATAATTAAACCAGGTCGGGCTACTTTGGTAGCAGGTGGTTTAATGATTGCTTTTTTGTTAGTTGGAGAAAGTTTATTGGGCTTATTTGGCATTGATGTGCAATCTTTTGCTATTGCGGGTGCTATCGTACTATTCATTATTGCGATGGAAATGATTCTGGGAGTTACGCTATTTAAAGAAGAGGAAGGTATCGAAAATGATACTTCTACATCTATAGTTCCCGTTGCTTTTCCGTTAATTGCAGGGGCAGGTACGATGACGACCATCATTTCTTTAAAAGCAGAATTTCACCAAACGAATATACTTATTGGAATTATCCTCAACTTAATTATTGTCTTTATCGTTCTCCGGTCTTCTAGCTGGATTCAACGAAAATTAGGCAAAGGCGGCGAAGCCATTTTAAGAAAAGTGTTTGGTATTATACTTTTGGCTATTGCCATTAAGTTATTTAAGTCTAATATTGGGGCTTTGAGTTAGATTGTTTTATTGTTGTATGGTTATATTGTTTTTAGGGCAATATCCCATAGGCGTCAAACTAAGCACTTTGACCCATCCCCAGCCAGCCACCCGTCCGCTTTGCGGTTCAAGAACTTACATTCCTTCATCTAAGGAGGGAAGGGAGTCGTCTAATTTGCAAATTATTGGGTAAGTACCGATAATTGACCAATTTGACGAGAATTAGTTCCCCTCTTTTTTAAGAGAGGGGTTAGGGGAGAGTTAATTTTTCTTAGCTTGACAGCTATGGGCAATATTCCTTAACTTATTACTACCCCAACCATATAACAATTTAACAATAAAACCATATATATTCACCACAAAATAATTCACCCTGTCTTTACTCTGGAAAATTTCCCGCCCACAGTTATCGAATCCTTCCTATATTTTGGGAACGATGCACATTCAGCCTAAAAAAAATCCCGACTGGATAACTGCTTTTGAGCCTTACCTCGCTAGTTGCGAAAGTTTTGCTACGGAATTTAACTTAGCAGAAGTGGACAATAATTTACTTTCGGAGTATGCCCAAATTCCTAATAATCAATCGCTCGCTGATTTTATTCGACCTAAAAAATTGGCAAAATTAGAACGGATTTTCCTAAAATCCGCAGGCTTGCCCTTGGGTAGATTATTGAATATGCGCCCTTTATTCATCACTAATTTATTAACAGAAAAAATATTAACGGACGATAATAGCGTCGCAATGGATAGTGAATTGTATGAGTTGGCACAAACTTTAGGTAAGGAGTGTACAGGTATTGAAACCTTCGCAGAACAACTCGCTATATTAGAACAAATTCCACTCGCCTATCAAGTCAAATCTTTATTAAAAATTGGTAAAAATATTAAGCAATTTCGGAAAGGTTTAAAACGAATGTTTAGCATTTATGAATCAGAAGATGTGCAAAAAATCCATAAAATAGCCAAAAAAGGAGCTGGAAAGATGCGAAAATTGATGCTCTATCGCCGAAATGAACTAATGGCTGACCGATTTTCTGAAAAAATATATAAAAAATCAATATTTTGCGCTATAGGTGCAGGGCATTTAGGCGGTAAGCAAGGTGTTTTGCGCTTATTAAAGCAAAAAGGTTTGATAGTCAAACCTGTTATTTATTAATTTTTCTGATTATAACGTTTTGCGGTGAAGCTGTCCCAGCGGGACAAAATGTTGGTAGAACATAATATTTTAGCATCCCAAATGTGCCTTTAGGCGCTTAGGAACGCTCCAAAAATAACTTTACACTTTAGGCTGCTTCTTTTGCACCTATTTTCAGCTTTGAAAACAGTCATTATATCAACATAACTCCTGTTTTCAAAACTAAAACTAGATACAAAATAAGCTACCCTAAGAATGT
>JBGCFJ010000969.1:0-44628 GCA_045106885.1 Saprospiraceae bacterium | reverse complement strand
AAAGTCCAATCCATTTAGGAAATTATTGAAGTATCCTACATTTTTTTTATTTTCATGGAGTTCAATTCTCTTATCGTTTAATATCATCTTTTTAATGATCTCAACTGTTCTATCATTAGAAGTGTCATCTACAATGATTAGCTTAAAGTCTGTGTGAGTTTGATCTAAAATAGATTGGATTTGTAGCTCTATAAAATCTTCGCCATTGTACGTACACATTAGAATATCAACAAACATTTTTTTATTTTTTTCGGTCAATTAATCATGTCATTTTAGTATTGACAAAAAAATAAGTGATACCTCTAAGTTTTTCAATTGATTCTTTTTTCCATAGGTTTTCAACCCATTGAAAAAAGAAATCATTTGAAAAATGTATCAGGTAAGTTCTCAAAACGAGCGTCGTCAGGAGACGACGAGATAGCGATTTCTAGTCTGGAGACTAGAAATATCGGCGCTCGATGTGTCTAGTATCCAGACTAGACACTGCTATCCGCTGAGCCTGCTCCGATTTTATCGGAGTCTCCTGACCAGTATTGAGAATTTACGTAGTCAGATTATAATAAAAGTATAAAATATTAGATAAAAACAGAAATACTACTTCATCTACCCCTTCTCATACTTCACCTTCCCCCCAATAATCGTATAAACCACCTCCGCATCTAAAATCTCATCATCCCCACAAGTCAGTAAATTTTTAGACAGCACCGTCACATCTGCTAATTTTCCTACTTCCAAAGACCCTTTGTCTTTTTCTTCATACGCAGCATAAGCATTTGATAAAGTATAAGATTTTAAGGCTTCTGCCCTAGTCATACATTGTTCTGGAAAAAATGCTGGGCCATCGACCGTTCGCTTTCTTGTCACCGACGCATAATAACTGTCAATTGGGTCTACATCTTCTACTGGTGCATCTGTTCCATTAGTGACCACTGCACCTGCATCCAATAAAGACCGCCATGGATAAGCGCCATCTCTAGCTCTTTTTTCCCCCAATCTTTTAATCACAAATGGTGCATCAGACGTACAATGTACCGCTTGCATGGCTGCAATGACCCCTAAGTCTGCAAAACGAGGAATATCTGTAGGGTCGATATGCTGCGAATGCTCAATTCTCCATCGGAAATCTGATTGGTCGGGCATTGTTTTAAATATTTTTTCAAATAAATCTAGCATTTCTCTATTTCCTCTATCACCAATGGCGTGGACACAATATTGCAATTTATGCTGTGCCGCTAAGTTGGCAATGCGGGCTATTTCTTCAATAGGCGTTACATTTTGTCCATGAAAGTCAGGCTTGTCATTATACGATTCTAGCAACCAAGCTCCAAAAGAACCTAACGCACCATCTAAATAGCCTTTAATCGCTCGACTCGTAAAAAAGTGATTCCCCGCATCTACAATTGGGAAGTTCTTTAAGTTTTCTGCTAAATTTTCTTCTCTACTCCCTATCATTGCCCAAAGGCGCAAATCCAATGCTCCGTCTTCTGCTAATTTTTTATAACGGTCAATTTCAAGAAAAGTAGACCCTGCATCTTGAAAAGAAGTAATGCCTTTTTTAATACATTCTTCCTCCGCTAATTCGATACCTTCAAACCAAATTCTAGTTTTATCTTCTTCTGATAGAGTCTTTAAATATTCATCATAGGCATTCCCAATTACCCCCATAGCCGTTTCCTCAAAAACGCCAATGGCTTCTCCTCTAGAATCTCTCACGATTTCCCCACCATTTGGATTAGCCGTTTCTTTGGAGACGCCTGCGATTTTCATGGCTTTTTCATTCGCAATCAATCCATGCCCACTCGCATGGCGCAACATGACTGGATTGTTAGGCGATACTTCGCTCAATTTATCATGGTAAGGATAGCCCAAAACTTGTTTATCTAGCGCTTCTTCCCATTTTTCTTGATGCCAACCTCGTCCTGTAATCCATTCGCCCGGTTTAGCTGTTTTTGCCTTTTCTGCAACCATCGCTACAATGTCATTCCAACTTTTGGATTTGATAAAATTTAAATTTTGTAAGGTAGTCCCTATACTCGAAAAATGCCCATGTCCTTCGATAATACCAGGCATGGCAAAATTGCCTTTTAAATCAACAACCTCGGTTGTTTCCCCAACCAATTTTTGAATATCCGCCGTCGTACCTAATTGAATGATTCTATCTGCTTTAAAAGCAATCGCTTCTACAGATGGATTTTTTTCATCAACAGTAGCAATCGTTCCATTGATTAAAACCATATCGGCTACGGTTGCTACTTTTTGGTCAGATTTACATGCTAAAAAACAAGTAATAAGGAGTAAAAAAAATACATAGTTAGCCTTCATACTGTTATTTTTATTTATAGTTTTTAAAGCGAAGAGATTAGAAAAAGAGATGGTATCAAATGGAGTAACAGCCATTTTTATGACATTAATAAATTTACAAATAGTGCCTATCTCGGTTTTAGCACTAATCTCTCAATAAAATGGTGTCTAATCTCTTTTCTATAAAATTTAAAGTTAGTTTTGATAAGGTATAAACATAAATACCTTGCGAAGTAAGGCAATATTTTAATATTTTTACAATATCAGGGGGATTAATGAGTTGATAACTTGGTTAATTATTGATTATTAAGGCGCTATGGATTTTTAAAGTAAATTCTCAATGCTCGTCAGTAGACTCCGATAAAATCGGAGCAGGCTCAGCGGATAGTCGTATCTAGTCTAGAAACTAGACACATCAAGTGCCGATATTTCTAGTCTTCAGACTAGGAATCGTTATCTTGTCGTCTCCTGACGACGTTCTTTTTTAGAACTTACTTTTTAAAAACGTCTTTTTTGAATTATTAATTAGAGTCTGTCCGTAAACTTGTGCTTTGCGTGTCTAACGTAATCGACAAATTTATTTGGCTGATTCAAAATTTTAACTGTCCGTAATTTATGAACCTACCAAATAAATTTGGTGGTTACGGGCGGAACAAAATCGACTTTACGGACAGACGCTAATTAGAGTCTGTCCGTAAACTTGTGCTTTGCATGTCTAACGTAATCGCCAAATTTATTTGGCTGATTCAAAATATTGACTGTCCGTAATTTATGAACCTACCAAATAAATTTGGTGGTTACGAGTGGAACAAAATCGACTTTACGGACAGACTCTAAGTACCTCCTTGATAAACAAACACGACAAATTTAGACCGATTTTTTACTGCCGTCCAGTAATTTAATACCTACTATGCAAGTATCTAATATGCGCAGATTCTTTTTGTACTTTGGCTTATGGTGTTGTTTCTCAACAATATCTACTGCACAAATATCCATTAATAATGGGGACTGCAATCTAGGCATTGATATTCCTGACTTGAATTGCGTATTGGTGGATATTCCTATCACGAATGCTCCTAGTAATCAACTAGGACAGACCGTTTTTTTAGCAGAAGTACGCTTAATCCTAACGCATAGTTGGCGAAATGACCTCGCAGTCAATTTAATTGCACCTGATGGAATAACTAAAATACGATTAATTGATGAACGTGGAGGGTCTAGTGATAATTTTGGACTACCAGCAGAAAATGATTGTTCTCAGCCTATTATTTTAACCAATTCTGCTTGTACAGCTGATTCTATTAATGACGTGGCTTCTAGCACAGAAGCTATTGGTGCTTTCATTCCAGAAGAAGCTTTTGCTAATTTTCATCTCTCAACACCTATTAATCCAAATGGAACGTGGAAGTTGGAAGTATGCGATGAAAAAACAGGAGATATTGGGGTTATTGACTACGTAGAATTAGTCTTTGTCCCGATTGGCTGTCCAGCACCGACTAATTTAGAAGCCTTTAATATTACGGCTACTACCATTGATTTGGGTTGGGAGAATAGTGGTCAATGTAATAATATAGTCGTAGAATATGGACCTGAAGGATTTACTCCAGGCAATGGAACTATCGCAGGTGACATTAATAGCCAAGTCATTGTTTTAAATTGTGTAGAAGAATTTGACTTACTTAATTTGGCACAATTAACCAATTATGACATCTATGTTCGACAAATTTGTAATACCTATAATTTTGTCTATAACTCTTGTAAAGTAACTACTAGAACAGATTGTATTCTGCCGCCTGTTACGCTGTCAGAAAATTTTAACAATCAACTAAGTTGTGGCGCTGATGGAACTTGTCTTGATTGCCCAACCATTTCTGGTGTGTGGAAAAATGCCATAGATGACGATATAGATTGGATTGTCAATAGTAGTAACACTATTACTTCTGGTACAGGGCCAACTAATGATGCTGATGTCAATGGAAAATATATTTATCTAGAATCTTCGGGAACTTGCCGACCTAATAAAACAGCTATTCTTTCAACGGATTGTATTGAAATTAATGCTAGTACAGGCATTTGCCATTTGTCTTTTTTCTATCACATGTTTGGCACAAATGTCAATACAATGTTCCTAGAAATTACAACAGATGGTACTAATTGGGTAAGCCTATGGAATGAAACGGGTAGTCAAGGGGATGAATGGATTCGACAATACATTAATTTAAGTGCTTATGATGGCATGGTTGTACAATTCCGTTTTAGAGGTATTTCTGCTGCTGTTAATTTTCGTGGAGATATTGGACTCGACCGTATTGAATTCTATGGTTCGCGATTAAAAGCTAGTGCCGTTTTTTATGCCGATACAGACAATGATGGTTTTGGAAACCCGAATGATTCTATTGCTGTTTGTTTTGCCGCACAACCTATTGGATATGTTAATAATGCCCTAGATTGCGATGATACAAATCCCTTGATTCATCCAGATGCAACAGAAATTCCTTGTAATGGAATTGATGAAAATTGTAATGGAATCGCTGACGATGCCGTTATTTTCAATCCTACTTTTACCCTTAATCCTATTTGTAGTGGCGAATCAACTACCATTACTGTAATGCCTTCTAATGCAGGTCAAATCTATTGGTTTGAAGAGGCAACTGGCACTACACTTCTTGATTCTGGAACAGTCTTTACAACGCCTATTTTAACCACAACGACGACTTACTATTTTCAAGAAATTGCCAGTTTTACAGGGCAAACTTGTGAGAGTGGAATCATACCAGCAACTATTACGGTTAACCCAATTCCTTCTATTAGCAATGCCTCAGGCAGTCAAACTATCTGTCAAAATACTAGTTTTGATTTAAGAGATTTGATTCTCCAAGATGCCAATAATGCAACGGATACCTTATTGTTTTTTGCCAATGATTCTTATGCTAGTAGTGCCGCAATCAATAATCCAATTATTACCGTTTCTTCTGATTCTATCTTTTATATTCAAGCTGTTTCTTCAGGGAATTGTACCGATGAATTAGCCGTTTCTTTTTCTGTACAAGCCGCACCTTCTGTAAATATTGCAGGAAACGATACTTTAGCTCTATGTTTTCAGGGTGCGCCCCAATTAATTAACGCTACTTCTGGCAATACGGGGATTGGTCCTTTTGATTTAACGTGGAGTACAGGCGCACAAGGAACAGAGGCCATCGTTTTTGCTCGTGCTAAAGATACTCGACAAACGGTGAGTGTCACCATCACTTCTCAGAATAATGGTTGCTCGGCTTCTGACCAAATTATTATTCATACCCTTCCGAGTATCAGTACTATTGAAGTTACAGATATTCAAGAACCTGGTTTTTGTCAAGAAAATGGAGCTATTATTATCGAGCCGAGAGATGGACCAACTCCTTATAATTATGCTTGGAATGGGACGGCATCAGGCACCGCCAATAATATTATCTCCACCAATTACACGATAGATAACCTTGAATTAGGGGTTTATAATATTACCGTTACGGATAATTTTGGTTGTAGTAAAAATCTACCACAGCAAGTCGTCAATGGACCTAATTTTGGTATTGATGCCATTACCGATGTGACTTGTTTTGATTTAAGCGATGGCGCAATTAATCTAAAAGTAGGTGGCTTAGTCAATCCAACTTATCAATGGAGCGACGGCACAACTACTTTTTCTACCAACCAAAATGTGGCTGGATTAAGTGGAGGTATTTATTCTGTCATTGTCGATGCAGATAATGTCCCTCCTTGCCCCATTGACAGTATTGTGATTAGAGAACCTGCCTTATTAGCAATATTAAATCAAAATATTGGTACACCTAGTTGTGCTGGTTTAGCGGATGCTAGTATTGATTTAACCATTACTGGAGGTAATCCAACTACCAATGGTGGGTATAATTTTGCTTGGAATAATGGATTGCCTAATACCTCAACTCCACAGAATTTAACCGCAGGGACTTATCAAGTTACAATTACAGATACCAACAACTGTAGCGTTTCAGAAACGATAATTATTGATTCTACCCCCGCATTAACGCTTAATTTAAACCAAACTGCTCCTCAATGCTTTGAGGAAGCAGATGGAGAAATTACTTCTGCTGTGACAGGCGGCACAGCTCCATACAATTATGCATGGAATGATGGACTTAGTCAAACAACGCCAATTGCTTATGGCTTAGCAGCAGGTGTTTATACGTTGACCGTAACCGATGTGAATAATTGCGCAATCAATCAACTAGCCACTTTATCCAATCCACCTGCTTTATCGGCAGTAGTCGCCACTATAGGCAGCCCATTGTGTAATGAAATTAGCGATGGAACGATTGATTTAACGGTAACTGGTGGTACAGGAAATTATCATTATTTGTGGAATACGACTGATACTATGGCTAGCTTAGCTGCGATTAGTGCAGGAAATTATGCCGTAACTATTACCGATGATAATAATTGTGACTTCATCTTGGATTCTATTCTGGTAACCGCACCAGAATTAATGGATATTACGTTTACCAATCTTTCCAACCCGCTTTGTATTGGAGTTGATAATGGGCAAATTTCGACCAATATTAACGGGGGCGTTGCTCCTTATAATTATGCTTGGAATAATGAGGCAAACACGGCTTCGGTTAATAATTTAGCTGCTGCTGATTATTTTGTGCAAGTAACCGATGCCAATGGTTGTATTGCGCTTTCAGATACCACCACACTCACCGCTCCTCAATTATTAACTATTGACGATTTTCTTGTGATTGATTCTATTCAATGTAAAGGGTCAGAAAATGGGTCCGTTTTTTATAATGTGAGTAGCCAAGCTCCAAATGCTACTTCCTTTTCTTTTGAATGGTTGGACAGTGCGAATATTGTTAATAATTCCAATGGATTTTGGTTAAGTAGTCAATTTACTACTTTATCTGCTGGACATTACGACTTAGCAATACAGGATAATATTGGCTGTCGCTTAAATACTAGTTTTGACCTAAGTGAACCTGACTTTCTACAAATTGATACGGTGCTTATCGAAGCACCTTCTTGTTTCGGGGAAAGCGACGGAAATGCGATTGTCAGCCTACAAGGTGGCACCATGCCTTATTCTTATAGTTGGACTTTACCTAATAGTCGGATTGTTAGAACCCAAGAAAACGTTTTGCAAGAGGTGGATGGTGGTGCTTATAAATTAGAAGTTATAGATGCCAATAATTGTGTCTCTCCTCCCTATACTTTTGAAGTAGCTTCTTCCAGCCCTATCCAATTACAAGTTGTAGCCGTCCAAAATGCTAGCTGTTCTAATCCAGAGGGTGGTTTTATCAACCTAACTACATCTGGTGGTCGAGAAGGCATTAATTTTGAATGGAATAATGGTTTATTAACAGAAGATTTAACAAACTTAGATGAAGGCACTTATTCCATTACGATTACGGACGGGGCAGAATGTACCGTCAGTCAATCTTTTGATATAATATTGGAAGAAGATAGTCTAAATATCGAATTAATTGCAATTGACCAGCCCAATTGTGAAAACACAGCAGATGGGGAAATTGCCATCAAAGTAAATGGTGGGTTTGGTAGTTATCAATTTTTCTGGAGTAACGGTCTACAAACCATTGACGGCGATTCTACGCTGTTACAAAATTTAAGCGCAGGTGCTTATGATGTCAGTGTTATTGATGCAAGTAATGAGTATTTATGTGTGGGTTATTTGGGAGATTTAACGCTAATTTCAGAAGGAAATATTGCCGTTACCTTAGATGATTTCAATAATGAACTGGCTTGTTTTGGAGACGAACAGGGCGCTTATTTTATCACGCCAACTGGTGGCAACACGCCTTATCAATACGCATGGAGTAATGGTGATACGACTCAAGATGTCACTAATTTAGGCGTAGGTAGTTATGTCTTAACGATTACTGATGCCAATAATTGTGCTTGGTCTAGTGGCGAGTTATTCCCCGAAATTTTAGCGCCTTCCACCCCTTTTTTAACAACGGCTAATTTTGTAACCGATTCTTTATGTGTGGGAGACGATAGAGGGCAGATTGATTTGTCTGCAACAGGTGGTACTTCTCCCTATAAATATGAATGGAATAATGGCGCAACTACTGCTAATATTCAGAATTTATTACCTGGTGCTTATTCCCTAACCGTCACTGACGAAAATAATTGTCAAATTCAATTTGATACGACTATTGCCATTCGAGTAGAAGCCTTAGATGTTTCTTTGCTTACGGCTGACCTTACTTGTTTTGACGATAATTCAGGATTTATTGAAGCGAAAGTTATTTGTGGTGTCCCACCTTATCAATATGCTTGGAGTACGGGTGATACTACTAGAAATCTAATTAATCTCGAACAAGGTGGCTATAGTTTAACCGTGACCGATGCCAATGGTGCTATTATGAAAAGTTTTGCTACTTTGCGTTCTCCTCCTTTATTAACCGTAGATACTACTAGAATTGACTTATTTAATTGTGAAGGGTTTATTCGATTAGCTGTATCTGGTGGCGTATCTAATTCTTATAATTATACTTGGCGAGATGATATGGGCACTATTATTTCTACCGAAAGTACTGCCAATGGTTTAGCCACTGGTAGTTATTCCGTGACGGTACAAGATGCTAATAATTGCCGCATAGAATTAACAGATTTAATTGTTGATAATGATAATATGATTGATAGTTTAACAACTAGCTCCATTTTTAATCGACAATCTAACCGTGGTACTTTAAGCGTTGATTCTGTCTACAATGGAACTGCCCCTTTTACTTATCTTTGGTTTAATGACACCGACGATATTATTGGAACTAACCCAATTGTTTCAGGAGTTATTTTAGGCAATTATTACGTTATTGTAAAAGATAAAAACGGTTGTGAATATCGCAAAAATCAAACCTTAGATATTAGCGACCCTATTATAGAATCACTAACAGTCGAACGTTTTAATTTATATCCAAACCCAACCAATCACACCAGTTACTTAGACCTACATTTTCTAAAAAAGGTCGATGTTTCCATTACGCTTTTAAACGGAGTTGGGCAGCAAATTTTCCAAATTGAAAAAACGAATATTTCCGCCATTCAAGAAGAAATTAACTTGTCTGCTTACCCCAGCGGTTTATTTTACTTAAAAATAACAGTAGATAATGGCCCTGCTTTTGGCGAGAAGCTTTTTTATTTTAAAAATTAAAACTTGTTTTTCAAGGAGTTATAAAATATTTTTTGGTTAATTTTAAAGAAGAAAATATATTATTCTTTTTAGGAAAAAGCGGTGATTCAAACAAGTTTTGAATTGCCGCTTTCTCTATGATTAACCTACTTTATCTACTGGATTTACAGCTAAAATTTAGCGTACTTTGTGGCTTATTTCTTAATACACCTGCGACTTTTTTCTAGAAACATTATCTAATAAAGAGTCGTATTTCAGACTGTTCCGACAACTTTCGGAGAACTCAATTAAAAATTCAAATTCAACTTATCATGGTAAAAATATTAATCAACGACGGTATCCATCCTGATGGTCAATTGCTTTTAGAAGAAGCTGGCTATCAAGTACAAACCGATAAAATTGCACAAGAAGACTTAGCCGCACAATTGCCAAATTTCGATGCCATCTGCGTCAGAAGTGCGACTAAAGTAAGAACTGCATTAATTGACCAATGCCCTAATTTAAAGGCAATTTGTAGAGGTGGTGTTGGTTTGGATAATATTGATGTAGCACACGCTAGGTCAAAAGATATCAAAGTGATTAACACACCTGCTGCTTCTTCTAAGTCTGTAGCAGAATTAGCGTTTGGACACATGTTCAACTTGTCTAGGTTTTTGCACTTGTCGAATAGAGACATGCCAGCTAAAGGCAATACAGAATTCAAGAAATTGAAAAAATCGTATGCCAAAGGACAAGAATTAAGAGGCAGAAATTTAGGCATCATTGGTTTTGGTAGAATCGGACAAGAAACGGCAAAAATTGGTTTAGGCTTAGGCATGACAGTTTTACCTGTTGATTTGATGCTAGATGATGCCACGATTGACATGACCTTCCAAGGTAATAAAGCAATCACTGTTTCTATCAAAATTGATACGGTAGCAATGGATGAAATGTTGGCAAAAGCGGACTATATTTCCCTACACGTTCCTTCTTTAGGTAAAGCCTTATTAGGTGCTGAAGAAATGAAAAAAATGAAAGATGGCGTTATTTTAATCAATACTGCCAGAGGTGGTACGATTGATGAAGATGCGCTTTTAGCTGCTTTAGAAAGTGGAAAAGTAGGTGGTGCTGGCTTAGATGTTTTTGACAATGAACCTACTCCAAGAGCAGATTTATTAAATCACCCTAGAATTTCTGTTTCTCCTCATATCGGTGCTTCTACACAAGAGGCACAGCGAAATATTGGCTTGGAATTGGCAGAGAAGTTGATTGATTTGTTTGGAGAGGTGAGCTAAAGTATTTAGAATTTGCTAAATCTGCTAGATTTAGCAAATTTCGATTCCTATAAATAGAACTAAAATCGGTATTCGCTTTTTTGTGGATACCGATTTTTTTGTTAACTATTTTAACCCCCATTCAATAGATTACTTACCTAAACAAAACATCCATCGTCAAACTATTATCAATTGCTTGGCTATATTGATTTTCTTTCAATCCAAAAGTGGTTATCATCGTTAAAAAAACGTGTTTTTTGGTCTTACTCACCCCTTGAAAAATACTTCTTTTATTGTGTAATTGTTTTGCGTAAGCTTTTGTGATTGTAAATGCCTCATTGTAAAATTTAATCTCACATAAATTAATTACTTGGTCATTTCTATCGAGTAATAAATCGATTTGTGTCCCCTCATAGGTGTCATCGCCCTTGAAAGTAAAACTTGAAGGTTCGGCATAAACACCGCCAATTCGCAATGCCTCCTTAATTGGTGAAATATGTTTTAAACATAAACTTTCAAAAGCATAACCACTCCAACTTTTAAATTTTTGAGTTTGACTTAATGCCTGCCAAAGCCCTTCGATGTTGCGTTTTTGCTTTTCTATAAAATTAATATAAAACAAAGAATATTCATCCGTCAAACGATAAAGCATCTCTTTTTTACGTTTTCCAAAAGGGTAATAGTCCGAAATAAAACCAGAATAATTGAGTTCATTTAGTACTTTTGTCAAGCCTCCACCATTTGGTAATTTGGTAATTTTAATGATTTCAGCCCTTGTTAATCCTTTCCATTTAGTGGCTAAGGCTCGAATGACAGCGATGTGATTATCCGAATTTTCGAATAAAGCAGGATATAGATTAAGAAATTCATCTGTTAACAGTCCATCATCTAAAAAGCAAATGTCTTCAATATTTTGTATCGCACTTTTGCCAGTTTTAATTTCTTTTAGATAATGAGGGATTCCACCCATCACCATATAAATTAAAACTGTTTGGTAATAATTTAGTCGTACATTTTGACTTTTTAGATAGACGTCTGTTTGGGCAAGGCTAAAAGGTTTTATAGTGACTCTACGAGTTATTCGATTATGTAAACCACCTTTATCTCTAATAATTTTTTCGATTATCCAAGATGCTGCCGAACCACAAATAACAACTACAATATTGTTTTTAGAGGCCCAATTATTCCAAAAAAAACCAAATGCGCGAAGAAATCCTGATTTTTTAGTCACTAACCACGGCAATTCATCAAAGAATAGAATTAGTTTTCTGCTTCGTGTTTTCTTAGTTTCTAAAACAGTAATGAGTTGGTGAAATGCAGTTAACCAATTTTTAGGACTTTCTAATTTTTTATGGGAAAACTGTTGCAGCAAAAAATGAAAATTGTCGAGCTGTTCTAGAAGTGGTGCTTTTTGAACACCCGTAAATTCTAAATCAATCTTTTTATTATATACCGACCGAATTAAGAACGTTTTACCTACTCGTCGTCGCCCTGTTACAGCCACCATTTCTGCCCGCTTAGAAACTAAAGCCTCCTGCAAAACAACTTGTTCTTTTTCTCTTCCAATTAGTTTTTCCATGTAAAACAATATTTTATAGCTCGCTAAATCTAGTAAAAATAAATAGATTTAGCGAGTTATAAAAATTAATCATCCTATCTCTAGTAGTTTCGGCTCTAAATTGGCACTTCTTTCGTCGCATTTTTGACGATGCCCGACCAATGGCTTGCTTTTTGGAGAGCTTATAAACGAGGGAATCAGGTAAGA
Source organism: Saprospiraceae bacterium (assembly GCA_045106885.1). Classification (GTDB taxonomy): domain Bacteria; phylum Bacteroidota; class Bacteroidia; order Chitinophagales; family Saprospiraceae; genus JAFMDF01. Next base: position 32,141 of record JBGCFJ010000969.1, on the reverse strand, counting down.
AAAATTCATCACTGGGATTTTCGATTTCTCTTAAATGAAAAGACCGTCCAACTTCGTGCATTGATGAATGAAGTACAAGTTGCTCAAATTATTCCATCAAATTATTAAAAATCCTCCATGAATTACATTAAGAAATTATTCAAACAGCAGACATTTCAATTATTTACACTGCTTGGTTTGATGAGTTTATTTAATATTTTATTAATAGTTTTTCGCTTAAATTGGGTAGGTTTCGTTTGGGGAGATGTCAGTAATTACAGGGATGTGTTTTTCTTTCGAAACGAACCTACTTTTGTTTTTTTGATTTGGAATCTCTTCCTAGCTTGGATTCCTTTTGGTTTAGCAATGGTGGTCAATCGCCTACATAAACAGCAAAGGAAAGGGTTTTTTATTTTTCCAATTATTGGCGCTTGGCTATTATTTTTTCCAAATGCCCCTTATTTATTAACGGATTTATTACATCTACAACCAAGAAAAGTAATTCCATATTGGTATGATGTGATGTTATTTACGTCCTTTGCTTGGACAGGGTTATTATTAGGACTAATTTCACTCTATCCGATTCATCGCTTTTTAAAACAATATCTGCCTAAACCATTAGAACATGGTCTAATTGCTTTATTAATATTTTTATGCAGTTTAGGGATTTATATTGGCCGTTTCTTAAGGTGGAATTCTTGGGATATTATCTATCAACCGAAAGGTTTGTTAACTGATTTGCATAACATTTTCTTCTATCCTGCGGAGCTTTTTCCCGAATTAGGAATAAGTGTCTTGTTATTCTTCTTTTTATATCCGCTTTATTGGTTGGTAAAAATTATGTTGGAAAGTAAGATGAGTATATAAGAATGATGCCTGTCTACCGATAGCTATAAAGGCTACCCGCCAGAAGTTGTAAAATTAGTAAAAAACTGACATAATTACAGGAGTTGAAAATTACGTCAATTTGAGGCTACCCGCCTAACGTTGTAAATTACTTTTTATAAAAAGTAATTTACAACGTTAGGCGGGTAGCCGCTATAAATGATAAACGATGAATTCGATACTTTGCGAATTCATCGTTTATCATTTATAGTTCATCGTTACTTACGTCAATTCCGTTTCAATTTCACTAATCACTTTCACCGATTTATGGTAAGTATCTTGCATAGAAGCAGGATTATCCATCCCCGCAAACAAAGCCATTTCGGTAATTTTGATGATAGACATATAATCCGTGATATGCTGTTCTTGAACGTTTAAAGATTGTAATTTTTGACTAACATTATCTTTGGTCAATTCGGATAAGGGGATATTTAATTTATCACAAACATAGCCTAATAAAGCCCTAGAAATTTCATCATAAAAAGCTCTACTTTTATTAGCTTTCATTAAGCCTTCAGCGGTAGCCAATCGTTTTTTAGCCACTTTTTCTGCTCGATTCCTTTTTAATAAAATCAAATCTATAGTACCATTTTTAGTCAATATTTTTTTGTAGGCAAAAGCACCGCTTAGCACTAAAAAAGGTAAAATTAATAGCCCATAAAAAAGACCTGTTTTGGGAAAAGGCGTGCTTTTCGTACTAAAAGAAGTGGCTGTTTTAATGTATCGAATATCTTTATTGGCAATATTTGGTGTAGCAGCGATAGCTTGACTTGCAGGTGCGCCTTTACCTTGACGAACATTGATTCTAAAAAGATTAGGTACTAAAGTGATGAATTTTGCACTGTCTGTATCAAAATAAGTAAAAGCTGGTTTGATTTGATAATTCCCTGCTTGCTTGGGTAATACTAAATACTCCATTGTTTTTTGTCCTTTCAAAATACCACCTGTTTCTTGCGAAATTTCATCTAGCACTTTCGGTTCATAAACTTCAAAAACGCTAGGAAAATCTAAATTTGGTGGTTGCAATCTCTTAATATCTCCATTTCCTTGAATCGTTAATTTTACACCAATAGCATCATCCGTTGTGATATTATTTTTGTCAATGTAAGAATTCATGGCATATTTCCCGACAGCACCAGAAAAAGTAGATGGAATGGGCTGCGGTAAAGATTTTACATTAATTTCCAGCGGATTGGTTTGGACATTAACAGGCTTAATCTGATTATTAAAAAAGAAACTATTTGGTCGTTTCTTACCTACAATGACCCCTAATCGAACGGTCATCGGTTCTATCTTTTGCAGACCTGTTTGTTGTGGAAATAAGGCAATTCGTTTTAAAACCTTGGTGATATATTGAACACCATCAACTACTTCCCGAACCTGTCTAGAGTCGAAACGGCGAATATCTCTGGCAAAAAAACCTTGATATTCTGGCTCAAAAGCTATGTCGTAATTTTCGATATTTACAGAAGTATATAATTTATAATTGACCACTAATTGCTGTCCAACATAAACCAGATTGGTATCAATTTCTGCTTTAACAAATAATTGCTGTTCTTGGGAAGCATTTTTACTCGCCTCACTTGCCTTTACCACATCAATAATCACTTTATTGGATTTCATGGTCTTGCCATTGACAGTCATCGTCGCAGCACCTATAGAAAATTTGCCGACTTTTTTAGGTTGCAAAGAGTAAGAATAAGCTACTTTCTGGGAAGCATTTCCATTAATAATCGTCGTACTCATCGACCGACTGGGACCATTCAAAACCGTAAAATTTGTAAAAGAAGGTGCTTTAAAATTACTTCCTTTGGCATTATTGAGGGTAAAGGTAATTTGAAAATACCCATTCTCGACGACTTGTTTGGCGTCTGTGCTTGCCTCAAAACTTACTTGGGCAATGGCAGAAGTCCAAAAAACAATAAATAGGAAAAAAAATAATACTGGTCTCAATCGACTCATTTTAGTTTTACAGTTTAACGAGAATATAATGGATTTTTATTTAGTTTATAGCCACGAAAGCTGTGTTACACCCGTGATGCCTTCGTCCGTGATACAAAAATCCTTGTTACATGCACAACTCAGAGAGCTGTGTTACATCCGTGATATATTTGTGTTATAGTTTATAAACCTTACGTTTCTTCTTTTTCTTCTTTGTTTTCCCCGTCCCCTGCCCGTTATCTTCCTGCAATAAGGGATTTTTCCGACTATTAAAAAAGTCATCAAAAAAATCATTCCCACCAAAGAAACTATCACCTCCGAATAAGTCATTCCCACCAAAAAAATCATCTCGGTTAAAAAAGTCTTGACGATTCTTTTGTTGAGGTTGTTGAATGATGCCATCAGGATTATCTACGACCAAGACTTCTAAAGGTATTGATTCTAAAGGCCCTTCCTCTGTATCTACAAAAGCGGGTTGAATAAAATAATTCCCTACATCGACGGGTTCAATATAATAACTATAAGTCATCGTTTGGCTCACGTTTCCATTACTAATCATCATACTTGACGATTGATTTAGGCCACTCACAATAGTAAATCCATCAAAGTTAGGTGCTTCAAAATTTTTAACAGAAGCGTTTTCAATGGTAAATTTTACTTCAATGTAGTTCCCTAATAAAATAGAGTCATTACTCACCTCCACGGTTAATTTTGCTGCTTGCTGACTAAAAGCGGCTAGGCTTATCATAAAGGAAGCAATAAAAGTCAATAGCTTTTTCATGATGTCAATTTTTAAATTTTACTAAAAAAAATAATGATTTCTTATCCTTCATATAGACGCTCCAATATTTTTCAAATACTTGGAAGTTAAGACCATCTCGTCCAATTTATAACTCATTCACTTATCTTGTAAATCCTGCATAATCTCCGATTAAAATGCGGAGTTTGATAACCTGTCATCCTGTCTTTACCAATCCTTACTAGATTTAGAAGGCTTAGACTGTTTCTTCTTCACTTTCTCCTGTACTTTTCGTTCTTCCTCATCCATAATTTCCAATAATTGTTGCGCCTCTTCCTTGCTCAAATCTTTAGGTTGTGGTTGTTGGTCTTGTTCTTTTTGGTCATCTCCAACAGGTTGTTGTTGCTGTTGTGGTTGTTGGTCTTGTTGTTCCTCTCCTTCTTGTTGCTGTTCTTGGTCATCAGGTTCATTCTCTCCTTCTTTAGAATCGCTATTTTGCTGCTGCTGCTGTTGTTGCTGTTGCTGAATTTGTAGCTGTCTTTGTGCTTGTCCTAAATTAAACTTAGTTTCCACATCTTTCGGGTCTAATCGCAAAGCATTTTTATAAGCATTGACACTTTCTTCAAAATCCTGCTTGGCATATAGTGCATTACCCAGATTATGGTAAGCATTAGATTTAACCGTATTATTTTTGGCAGATTCCGCCGCAGTGGTATAATGCCGAATCGCTTCATCAAACCGTTTTTGTTGATAAATAGAATTGGCTAAATTATAAGCGCCCTTAGTGGAGTTTTTTTCTTCTAAAGATTTACGGTATTCTTCTTCTGCCACTTGATAATCGTCGTTATCGTAAGAAGAATCGCCACTTCGCAGCAAGGTATGAGAAGATTGGGCGAAAAGAGAAACGCCGAAAAATAAAGTAAAAAATGTGATTAGATACGTTTTCATAATTTAATAATTTTCAAATCAATGAGTACTAATGACGAATGACTATGCTTACTTCCCAAACAAATCTTTCCCAGCCAACCATTTATTTTCTCGATAAGACAGTAAAAACTCTGCAATTAAAAACAGAATAGCCAAGCCTAGAAAATATTGAAAATAACTTTCGTATTCATTAAAAACTCTAGCTTCAAATTCTCTCTTTTCTAATTTGTCTACACTATTTCTTAAAGCTACGGAAACTTCCTCTACTTCATTGCCTGCCAGATTAAAATAAGCACCGCTACCTGCATTGGCTAAGTCATTCATCATCGCCTCATTCAAACTTGTTTTAACGGGATTACCAGTTTTATCTCGCTTATAATCCGAACGCCCACCAATGACTGTAGGGATAAAACCACCAGAAGGCGTGCCTACACCAATGCTATAAATGAGCAAGCCATTTTCCGCTGCTTCCTTTGCTCTGTCTAAAGCGTCTTGGTCATGCGTTTCGCCATCAGAGATAATGATTACGGCTTTGTGTTGCTTATTCTCTTCTTCAAAAGATTGTTCCGCTAAATCAATAGCTTCACTAATGGCAGTTCCTTGAGAAGGGGCTTGACTAGGATTGGCACTTCGTAAAAATAATTGGGCGGCGGCATAATCTGTAGTCAGCGGCATTTGCATATAAGCATTGCCTGCAAAAAGAATAATACCTAAACGGTCTCCTTTTAATTTCTCTACTAGATTTTGAGCAAAACGCCTTGCTCGTTCCATTCGGTTCGGTCGAATATCTTCCGCCATCATACTTTGAGAAATGTCCAAGGCAATGAAAATATCTACACTTTTTCGTTTTACTTTTTCTCGTTTACTACCCCATTGCGGATTGGCCCATCCAACAATTAAAAAGGATAAACCAAATAGTAACAAGACAAATTTAGCCGTATGCTTATATTTTGAATAGGCAGGCATCAATTGAGACAATAGCGTACTATTTCCAAATTTGTCAAAAGCATTTTTCCTTGCTTTTTGTATCAACCAAAATAATAGTATAAAGATTGGCAATAAAAGCAAAGCGTATAGATAGTCGGCATTTTCGAAACGAAAGGGCATGGATTGCTAGGTAGTACAGTTATTATATTGCTAATGCAGTATAATCTGTAAATGTGAAATTTAAAAAACAGGGTAATTGGAATTAATTAAAGTGTGGCTTTAACACAACCCCAGTCGTCCAATTCGTCTAATAAACTACTAATATTGGTTAAATTTGCCCAATATCAGTTCCCCTCTTTTTGAAGAGAGGGGTTAGGGGTGAGTTAGAAAAAGGTACATTATTTAATTAAATTCAATAACCCCATTCTACTATATCTGCAAAAATAACAAATCTTCCTTTTTATGTAAACTGTGTTTAGTTAATAAGTGGTTAAAGTGAGTTGATATTTTCTAAATAAGTCTCCGCTTGCAAGAGAATTGCTTCCTTTTTTGCAGCATCCATTTTATCCCAAATTCTATAAGCCATTCCGATTCGAGGATTTTTTTCCAATTTAGCTCGATTTCTATCGTAAAAATGCCAGTACAAACTATTAAAAGGACAAGCTTTTGCACCTGTTTTTTCTTTCTTTTTATAAAAACAAGTGCTACAATAATGAGACATTTTATCAATATAATTGGCAGAACCAGCATAGGGTTTTGTGCCAACAATACCGCCATCGGCAAATTGAGACATGCCTCTAGTATTTGTAATTTCAACCCATTCCAAAGCATCTATATAAATCCCCAAATACCATTCGTCCACTGCATCGGGATGAATGCCTGCTAGTAAAGTAAAACTTCCAGTGACCATTAATCGCTGAATGTGATGCGCATAAGCGTACTCTAAAGATTGTCCAATAGAACATTTTAAGCAATTCATTTTGGTTTGTCCATCCCAGAAGAAGCTAGGTAAAGGGCGCTTGTTCTCAAAGAAATTTAAGGTTCGGTAAGTAGGCATGTTTTCCCAATAAATTCCACGCATATATTCTCGCCAACCAATGATTTGTCGAATGAATCCTTCTATTTGAGCGATACTAATTTTATCGGGATGCGCTTGCCAATAACTAATGGCACTTAGGACCACCTCCAAAGGGGATAGTATTTTGGTATTCAAAGAAAAAGATAATCTTGAATGATATAATGACCAATAATTAGGGGTCATAGCATCTTGATAAGTACCAAATAAGTGCAAGCAATTTTCATTAAAGAAAGTGAGCAGTTCTAGGGCTTCTGTTCTATTAATTGGCCATAAAAACGCCTTTGGGTTAACCTTTCCTATAGTTTGAATGTCTGTTGCCTGAATCATTTCATAAATGTCTGTTACATCCCGTTCAAACAAAAAAGGTTGGGTCGGCACATGGTCTTTAGGTAATTTTTTACGATTCTCTTTATCGTAATTCCATTTACCTGTAAGGGGCTGTTTACCGTCCATCATCAAGTCATATTTCTTTCGCATGGAACGATAGAAAGATTCCATTAAGTAGGTCTTTTTACCCTTAAAAAAGTCTGCTAATTCATGTCTTTGGGTGAGGAAATGTTCAGTATCTGCAACAGTCGTTTCGATGGACAATTGTTGGCAAAATGTTTTCAATTGCTCATCTAAACGATATTCATCAGGTAATTGATAGGCAAATTTTTCAATAGTTAATTCCTCGATAAGTTGTTGGAGATTCTCTGTTAAACTTTGTTTATTTTTTGCATCATCTAATTGATAATAAATGACTTGGTGTCCTGCGGCTTCTAAATGGCTTGAAAAGGCACGCATCGCAGAAAAAAAGCCAATTATTTTTTGAATATGATGCTTAACGTAATCCGTTTCTTGGCGCATTTCCATCAAAACGTAATGGACATCTTTATCCACTTTTGAGAACCAAGAATGGGTATAGTTGAGTTGGTCGCCCAAGATAAGTCGTAGTGTTTTTGGCATTATATTCCTTTTTTCTGTTGTTTATTTCTTCTACAGCGTTCGCTACAATATTTTACTTCTTCCCAATTTTTTGCCCATTTTTTACGCCAAGTAAAAAACAATCCACAGATAAGGCAAATTTTGGTTGGTAAGTTTTCTTTTTTCATGTTGGTGAAACAGGGATTGGGTAGAATGGTTTACTTTTGGTCAATTATCTGATAATATAGGGTAAGGTCATTAAAATGATGTTTAAAATTAGGCGTTAGTTATTTGTGGAGAATTATAATTATCATATTAAAGAACAAAAAGGAATAGTACCGAAGCTACGCTCCTGTACTATATTTTGGATGTCATTTGACTACAGACGGTGTCAGAGCGATACTCTTTTTGATAGCCTAAAATATATCTTAAAACATAAGGAGCATCGCTCCGAAACTGTCTGTAGAAACAAAACGCTAAACGAAATATATTTAAAGGAGCCTAGCTTCGGCACTATTAATCTTTTTTCTTGGATAAAAAAAAGACTTCTTAATGCTAATATTATTGCTTTGGTTACCATTTTTCTATTGTGTTTTTGCAATAGTTTAGAAGGTCAGCGTGAGTTACCAACTAACAAAATTGTTTTGCATCTTTTACCAAGCAACCAAGAACAAATATTTTCCAAAAAATTAAGAACGACGTACCAATTAACCGATTCAACAGTTATTCAACCAACCTTAAATAAATTAATAGACAGCCTCCAACAAGCCGCTTTTCTAACAGCCTCAATAGATAGTCTAATTCAAAAAAACACTAGTTATACCACTTATCTATTTCTAGGCAAAAAGTATGATGATTTTCAAATTAGCCAAGGAAATATTGATGCATTGACCGCCAAACGAATTGGTTTAGCTCGACTTTTAAGCCAACCTATTACTTATGCGCAGTTAAAAAAAATCCAAGAAAAATTACTGATAGATGCAGAGAATAACGGTTATCCTTTTGCGACGATTCGCTTAGAAAAAATTAGTATTGAAGGGACTAAAGTCAAAGGACAATTATTCTGGAGTAAAGGTCGGTTAATTCGTTTAGCGGCTTTAAAAACAGAAGGAGAGGGAGCATTGAATACTACTTATTTAGAAAACTATCTAGGGCTCAAAAAAGGTACTATTTACCAAAAAGATAAAATCAGAGCTACTTCGCAAAAACTACAAGAATTACCATTTATTAAAGAGGCTCGGTCACCCGCAGTTCGATTCAAGGGGGAAGAGGCGACAGTTAATTTATTTTTAGCTCCGAAAAAAGCCAATCGCTTTGATTTTTTAATTGGCGTGTTACCAAATAATCAAGAATCTGGAAAAGTGTTAGTGACGGCGGACATTGATGCCGAGTTTCAAAATCAATTTGGTAAAGGCGAACGAGTTCATTTTGAATTTGAACAATTGCGCCCAGAAACTCAACGCATTATTTTAGAAACGAGTTATCCTTACTTATTAAATACCCCTTTGGGCGTTGACTTTGAATTTGGTTTGTATAAAAAAGATTCTACTTATCGAGATTTAATCTGGAATATTGGTTTACAATATTTATTTGAAGGTGGCAATTATATAAAAGCCTTTTCTAAAAATACGGCTTCTACCTTATTAACAATTGATGAAGGAGCGGTTATTCGCAATCGACAATTACCTCAAAATTTAGACCTTCGGAATAGTGCTTTTGGCTTGGCGTATCAATTAGAAAAATTGGATTATCTTTTCAATCCTCGGAGCGGTTGGTTATTACATTTGGAAGGAAGTGCAGGGTTTAAAACCATTCGAAAAAATAATAAAATTACTGATTTAATAGCTGAAAACGACCCTGTTTTTGATTTTGAAAGCCTCTATGATGGTTTAGATTTGATGACTTTTCAATATCAAATAATTGGACGCATCGACAAATATTTTCCGATTAGTAAAAGAGGGGCTTTAAAAACGAGCATTCAAGGTGCAGCTATTATTACCGAAACGCCCATTTTTAGAAACGAACAATTTAGGCTAGGCGGCAATCAATTATTAAGAGGCTTCGATGAAGAAAGTATTTTTGCGACCAATTATGTTTTAGGAACTTTAGAATATCGGTACCTCATTGGTCAAAATAGTTACTTTTTTGTGTTTGGAGATATGGCTTATTTACAAAATAAAACGAATGAAAATGATTTTGCTAATCGACCAATTGGCGTAGGGGCAGGAATGACTTTTGAGACCAAGGCTGGGATTTTTGGAATTAGTTATGCTTTGGGGAAATTAGAGGATACGGTTTTTGAATTTCGGGCGGCTAAGGTTCATTTTGGATTTGTTAGTTTGTTTTGACGAGTAGAGTTTGGTTTTTACCACAGAGAGACGGAGGTCATGGAGAACATGGAGTTTTGACGAGTGCAGTTTATGTTTTTGCTAGAAAATTAATAGCATATTTTTTAAATCTGTAAGTAGAAACAATTTATAGGATAACCAGAAATTAGTCTAATAAAGAAATACTAGGCATATTACACTATTATAAAATCCAAACTATACTGTTCAAATAACTGTGTTTAGGCAAAATTTCAGCATTGAAAATCAAGGCTTTACTGCTTACTGCCACTGCTGACTGTCTACTGCCATCCAAACTATACTCGTCAAAGAAAATCTCTATGCCCTCTATGTACTCCGTTCCTCCGTGGTAAAAAAACTGCGTAGTACTACTCTTCTATGCCTTTGCCGCCTTCTCCTGCCGTTTCAAATAAACCCGACCTTTGCGATACATGTCAAAAATAGGGTCATTCTTTTCTTGCCAGTACCCTTCTATTTTATCACCCCAAACACTTCGAGTATACATGATTTGATATTTTCGAATATGTTGTTCTTTATCTGGAGATTGAGTAGGATACAAGACATTATGATTGAAGAGACGCATGGAGCGGTCATAGAAAAAATCACCTGATAAGTCCATAGCTACAGGTTGGTCTTCGTAGAAAATATAAGCAGTGCCTTTTACCTTTTTACCTTCTCTTTTGAGGACTAATTGAAATTTATGTTCCGTTTGTGGACCAGGTCGTTCTAATGTAATCGTGCCTTCCCAAGTGCCATCGACATTTTGGGTATGTCCAGTAAAAAGAGAGCAGCTTAATAAAAAAGTTATTAGGTATTTCATCGACAAAATTGAAACTTGGATTGGGAATAGACCAAATTTAGGACTAAAAAGTAGGTAGTTCAATTATTTTAGATGCTTTTTTATGTTAAAGTGGTGGGTAAGTAAAAAGCCGTTACTATTATTTCTAACAGTAACGACTTTTATATTTTTGGAAGATGTTACCAAGTGGAGCTTGGCACGGCAATCATCTATTTTACAATAAATCCATTTCCTATCCCTTCGCTAGGACTCACAAAACCCAATTCACCATCAGGGCTTTCTGCCATCAGAATCATTCCTTGGGATTCAATTCCTCTCAATTTTCTAGGAGCTAGATTAGCTAATAAAGACACTTGTTGCCCGATAATATCGGCAGGCTTGAAAAATTCGGCAATACCAGAAACAACAGTTCTTTCTTCAAAGCCTAAATCGACCGTTAGTTTTAGTAATTTCTTAGTCTTCTTCACTTTCTCCGCTGCGGTAATCGTACCTGTTCGAATGTCCATTTTAGTGAAGTCCTCAAAAGAAATGGTTTCTTTAACAGGTGCATATTCAACGCCTTTATTGGCTTTCTCTGCTGCTGCTAATTTAGCGATTTGTGCATCAATAACCTCGTCAGGAATTTTGGTAAACAAGTGATTTGGTTGGCCAATTTTATGCTCATCTGGAATCAAGACCTCTCCTTCAGATAACTTATTCAACATATCCATGTATTCCCCATTGTCTTTTAAATGAGGTAAATTTAGCAGGTCTCGAATTTTATCCGACGTAAAAGGCAAGAATGGACGACAAGCCACACTTAACGCAGTTACTACTTGTAAGGCCGTATTCATGACTACTTTTACAGGCTCTTCATTTATTTTTATCATTTTCCACGGTTCGTTGAACTGTAGTAATTGATTGCCTGTAGAAGAAATTTCCATTAATACTTTTAAGGCAGCTCTAAACTCGTAAGTACGAATATGCTGACCTAAATCTTGTAATTTATCATGTAAATCAACCAATTCAGATTCCTGATAAGACATTTCAATCTGGTTAGAGGAATCCACAATTTGTACATCTTGGTCAATCGTTGGCACAACACCTTCATAATACTTATTGGTCAAGACGACTACCCGATTAATAAAGTTGGCTAAATTATTAACCAATTCATTATTATTCGATTCTTGATACCCTTTCCAAGTAAATTCGCTATCCCGTTGTTCGGGCATAGTTTTAATCATGTTATAGCGCAATTCATCTTCTTTTCCAGGAAATTCTGCCACGTATTCATGTACCCAAACTGCCCAATTTTTAGAAGTTGATAATTTTCGACCTTCTAAATTTAGGAATTGATTGGCAGGCACATTTACTGGAACAATATAATCGCCATGTGCCTTCAAAATCGCAGGAAAAATCAAGCAATGAAAAACAATATTATCTTTTCCAATAAAATGAACTAAGGCAGTTTCTTTATCTTTCCAATAAGGTTCCCAATCTTTTCCATTATCTAATGCCCATTGTTTGGTAGCAGAAATATAGCCTATCGGCGCATCCATCCAAACGTATAGTTTCTTTCCTTCCGAACCTTTAATTTCTTGTGGTACATCCACGCCCCAATCCAAATCCCGTGTCATCGCTCTAGGTTGCAAACCACCATCGAGCCAAGATTTACATTGACCTAAAACATGGTTTTTCCAATCTTCTGGATAATGCAATAATTCTCCTTCCAATTTACCTGTTTCCACCCATTCTCTTAACCAAGCTTCGTATTTATCCAAAGGTAAATACCAATGTGTGGTTGATTTTAGCACAGGCTTTCCACCACTCAACGTAGATCGAGGGTCGACTAATTCAGTAGGGCTTAAGGTAGAACCACAGTTTTCACATTGGTCACCATAAGCTTCCGTGTGACTACATTTAGGGCAAGTCCCAATGATGTATCTATCTGCCAAAAATTGATTGGCCTCTACGTCAAAATATTGCTCTTTGGTTTGTTCTATAAATTCTCCTTTTTGATTAAGGGTTCTAAAAAAAGCTTGCGACGTTTCGTGATGAATTGGCGCAGAAGTCCGATGATAAATATCAAAGGAAATGCCTATTTTTTCAAAGGTTGTTTTAATTAATTCGTCGTATTTATCCACAATCGCTTGTGGCGTAGTACCCTCTTTTTTTGCTCGAATCGTAATCGCCGCACCGTGTTCATCTGAACCACATACATAGACGACATCCTTTCCATTCAAGCGCAAAAAACGCACAAAAATATCTGCTGATAAGTAAGCACCTGCCAAGTGGCCAATATGTAAAGGACCATTTGCATAAGGCAAGGCAGAAGTGACTAAATAACGTTTTGGTTCTTTCATGATGATGTATAATATAGTGTTTGACTTTTTTGAAAAGGTTCATTAACTGACAGTGGTTTGGTTATATCCAAAACATGCACTATTAATTTACCTCCGCTCAAAGCGTGTAATAGTATTGCTTTTTTAAAAAGTGCAAAAATAGTTATAAAATATAGTAAAAAATAGCGTAAACAACTTTCAGGAGCTGTTTATTTTAGGTAGGTGGGCATTATACACGAATAGCTTGTCCAAAAAATTGGATTTGGCGTACTCTAGCTACTAAGAAAAATTATTCCTAGGCTATGGCCAAGACCATAGCCTAGCACAATTTATTCATTCATCCCAATTTGACTTTTCAATTGAACTTTACTCACCACAAAATCACCTACTTTCTCTCCTTGCGATACCCCATTAAAACAAGCAGGGGCATAATGAATACCACCATACAAACGACTTACCGCAGCTTCATCTGAGGCTTCTAAAAAGGATTTAAAAGAACGAGTTGGTAAGCCATATTCTTCTTCGGTATCATCGTCAAAAGCAAAATTGTCACCGTAAATACTAGTCAAGGCAACTGCTGCTGCTCTAGAAATGACGCTATGCCCACTTGTATATTCTGGAAAAGGAGGTGTTTGTAAAGCAGGCGCCCAATCTTCATCGACCATTCGATTAATCACTGTTTCTGGACGAACCAATTTAGACCGATATTTTTCATCCCAACAACTAATAAAAGCATCTGCTAAAGCAATGGTCGTTAAAGCATACGTCTCTGATGATTTCATAAAATCAGCCTTGGTTTTTCTAGCAGTTAAAGCGGCAATGTTTACCCAATGCCCACCAGGGGTAATTTTCTTTGTGGCAAACATGACATGTCCTTTATGATGAGACACGTAAGGATTGCAATCCCAAAATTCGGCGATAGCAATTTTTTCTTCTTTCTCTTCATTTAAAACCGTGTAAACTTCCATCATTTCTTTATAAAAAAGACTTTTTTCATTTTCGTCATAAGGCGTTGGCGGAGGCGGAGGAAATTGGTCAGCTGATTCTAGTGTAAAAGGGCGGATTTTTTTCCAATGTGGCTCAATACCATCCATATAATCGGGCGGCGTTGGTCGCCATTGTCCTGGGTCTTCGGGGATAGAGTATTTAGGAAAAGTTCTAGTTTGTTTATACATATCCTTATCTGCCCAAGCGAGAATATGGTCGGCTATTTGCTTGCCGTAATCCATTGACCGCTTATATGTAGCAGATGGCATTTCTAAAGCTGTAAATTCTGCATATAATTCATCTTGGAATTTTTGCATTTTATCTTCGGAAAAAATGAGTGCTTTTCCTACAGTCAAGAAAGCATGTGCACTTGCTAATGGAAAACAATATTCTTCTCCTTTTTTTGGTTGTGGTGTGTTTGCTAATTCCTTTAATTGCCCATCTAAGGTTCGATAGGTAGGAGAGTCATGTACACCTGCTTGATAAGCGGCAATACTACTATAAGCATAAATCCGACTAGCTTGTGGTGGAGAGAAAATATCATGTACAATCACATCGGTCAATTGCTTCATCGAGCGATGTAAAAATTCTGCATTTTTTGCTTCTGCTTGAAAATTGGGATTGACGTTTTCACAAGCAGAGATTCCTGCTATAATAAAAAAGCTTAGAAAAAGATATTTAAAATTCATACACATAATTTTATTTACTAACAACCATTTTTAAGTCCTAGCATACAAAATTAGGTATCTCTTTTAAAAGAAATAGAAAATATGGAGGGAAACTTAGGAATTTATCGGAAAGCGGTTACTAGATGATAGCAGCTACTCAATTTGTCACTTCATTATAAGCAAACTTATAAATTTTCCCTTTCCCACTTTTTCCTTCATTGGAAATATAGAGCGAACCATCTTGTGCAAAGACAATGCCTTCAGGTTGTTCATGAATTTTCTTCTTCAATTTGACAATATGCTTGATTGTTCCATCTCGTTGCAAAACCACCAATAATTTACCAACTGAAGATGTAATATAAATATCTCCAGTTTTAGGATGAACCGCTAAACCAGATGGTCCAAAAATAAATTCCTCCCCTGGCTGAAATAGCTTAACCAATTTATCCAATTTTTCTAAGGTTTGATTGACCTCTAGAAATTGTTTTACTGCCTCTACACTAATGGTATAAGTAGGTTGTTCGTCCATTTTCATCGTCGTTAAATCCAACCCAAAAATACCTTTTTTGAATTCAAATTCTTCTCCTTTCCCTGCTTTCCCTTTACAACTTATCAATAAACGATTGCCCATAGGGTCATATCCTAAGCCTTCAATATCACTGTTTTTATTAAAAGTAAATTTGTACTTCTTTAATTCTTGATTCTCTTCTTTGAAATTGATGATTTCATAGAGTGTGCCTGAACTTTTGACCACAAAAACTCGCCCGTTCGCTATTTCCACACCTTCGTAATCTCCTGATTTATGGAAAGTACCTTCTTTGTCGATTGCGCCAGTTGTGGTGTTAATTAAAAATAAATCACCATCTTCATCTTGCACTGCGTATAAATATTTTCCAGTTGCATCAATTCCTAAACCAGAAATCTCCTTTAATTTATTGGGCAATTTAAATTCAGCTACAGGTTTAGTCAACTGATAAGGGAAAGCATTATCTGGCGCTAAGTCAAACTGGTCAGTAGTTGTAGATGTTGTATCTAATTCCATACTAGCAGTAACGATAGATTCAGCACTTGGTTTATCTTTATTAACTGTTTTTTCTGTCTCACAACCGATGAGAACATTGGAAAATAGCGCTAAAAATAAGAAAAACATAGGATGGTTTTGCATATTGAAAATTGCGAAATTAAAAAAGGAGAAAGGATAGTAGATTTGTATGTTTAAGGTTTACCGTCAGCAAGGTATCCTTATTACTTATTTCCTTAAAACTAACTGTTGCATTCGTTTCCTAAATAAGAACTGAGGTGTCTCACTATATAAATTTTGATATAAAGTTAGTGCATTCTGGCGATATTCTTCGTTGTCAGTCGCTATTTTATACAATTCAAAATAAATATCAGCTTCTTCTTTAGCTTCTCTTTGCTCACTTAATAAAGCTTCTAGAATTTTTTTAGCAGTAGCTGGTTCTCCTTCTGCAAAGGCAACTCTTGCGCCTAATATCTTGGCATCAAATACCAAATCTGGATTACCTAACTTATTAGCAATTTTCAATGCCTCTTCTTGTACCACCTTCGCCGCCTTAATTTTGCCCTGCGCTACTAAGGGTTTACCTTTTTCAATTAAACTGCTTCCTAAGACCAATCTGTTATTAATAGCACGAGTTACCTCAATAGCCAAATCGTAATAATTAACAGAGATTTCAAATTGGTCTTTATAAAAATAAATATCACCTAAAGTATTAACTGCCTTCGCAATTCCTTTTTTATAGTTCAGCTCTCGGCAATAAGCCAATTGTCGCTCTAAATATTGAATGGCTTTATCAAACTCTCCTTTGACTGTATGTAAATCACCAATTAAACCTAAAGTAATGGCAATTCCTTGTTTATCGCCTAATTCTTCTACTAACTCTAAATCCTTCTCAAAATGATGCATGGCTTCTGCGTAATCCCCTTTACGCTCATAAACACTTCCAATACAACCAATCGCAATAGCCGTTAATTGTTTATTGCCCAATTCTTTACTAAGTGCCAGTCCTTCAGTATAACATTTTAAGGCTGCATCATAAGCACCTTGCTCGAAATAGACAATCCCCATATTCGTATAAAGCGTTGCCATTCCCTGCTTATCCTTGGCTAATTTACAAATATCTAATTGAGATTGTTGCCAACGAATCCCTTCTTCATAATTGCCTCCATTCATGTAGGTCAAACCAAGATTCGCGACTATTTGTGCATTTTCTGCGGTATAATCATACTCTTTGCTCAACTGAATACTTTTGATGAAATATTCTTCGGCTTTTTTATAACGACCTTGTCGGAAATACAAATTCCCTAAATTGCCATATACTTTGAACATACCGTAGCCATCATCTATTTTCTCAAAAAACTGAGTGGCTTGCTCTAAATGTTGCTGCGCAGTAGCGTACTGCCCCTTTAACATCAGCAAATTTCCATAACTATTGTGTGCTTGCCCTGCTCTTGCTGGATTATCTAAAGCTGGAGCTAATTTAATAGCGCTTTTTAATATTTTTTCACAGGCTTTCCACTCTCCAATTAACTCTAAAATTGCTGCTTTTTTCAATAACGCTCTTACTAATTCCGCCCCATTGTTTTTCGCCCCTTTTAAATTTTTAATTAGCTTATCGTAGAGTGTTAATGCCTGTTTATTTTGGAAGTTTTTTCGAGCGTAATCTGCTGCTTTTCGAGTATATTCATTATGGGTATCTTTCGCATCTGCATGCTCATAATGAAAAGATAAATCTAAATATTTTTCTGGCAACCTATCTGCGTATACTTTTTCAATCGCTTTCGCAATTAGAAAATGTAATTCTCTGAGCCGAGTCCGCAATTGCATTTCATAAACCGCTTCCCTTAATAAAGAATGTTTAAAAATATAGCGCAATTCGTTCATTGCCCGCCAAATTTGTCCTTGCTCTGCTGTTTTTACTTGTTCTTTCAGAATATCTAAGGCTCGATTGGTGTCATCCGCTTCAAAAAGATGTTGCGAACGCATGACTTCTGTTAAAACAGGCAATTCAAACTCTCGACCTATTACTGCTGCTGCTTTGACTGTTTCTTTAACTAAAGCAGATAATCTATCAATTCTAGCCATTAAGACCGAATTAATTGAAGAGGATACTTTGATACTTTTATCTCTAATATGCCAAGTTCCGTTCTCCAATTCTAACAAACCACTTTCGGAAAAATATTCTAAAATTTGTTCTGCATAAAAAGGGTTTCCATTCGTAGAACGCATCAATAATTCAAAAAACTCCTTATCAATATCTCCTTTCAAACGATTAACTACAAAAGCTCGTAATGCTTCAGGTTGTAAAAATTTTAAGTCAAAACTAACAGACGCAATCGCATTTTCTTTGATTAATGCTTCTGATACCAAAAGTGGTTTAGTCCCATTATCTTTATATCTAGAAGTTGCTAACAAACAAACAGGAGAATCCTTTAGTTGCCGATTCATTTCCGCTAATAACTCTAACGAACTGTCATCAAACCAATGTCCATCTTCCAACTCAATTAAGATAGGTCGAATTAAAGCCTCTGCCTTAAATATGGTAATAATCGCAGTTAGAATATTTTGGTAACGACCTTTTGCATCCAATTGTTCCCAAAGCGAATCGGGATATTTAATGCCAATTTGAGCTGCTAAAATAGACCTCGTTCTAGATATTTCGAGGTAGACTTCTTTAGCTTCGGCGTCTTTAATTCTGCCAATATCGTTGAGTAGCCATTGAAATCGTCGTTCAAAAGCAGTTCTATTGTCTAATTTAGAATTTTCGGGAGATTGCTCAAAGTAATTTTTCAAAAAGAAAACGAATGGATTAAATGGTTTTCTCAAAATTTGGTCTGCCTGACAAGATAACCAAGAAACCGTTCCTTTTTTTTGAAAATATTTTTTTAGTTCAAAACTAATTCTACTCTTCCCTATTCCAGCCTCTCCATAAATATAAGCTAACCCCACTTTTTTACTAGTAAATATCTTTTTAGCAAAACTTTTTAATGCCTTTAGCTCGGCATCTCGTCCTACTATTTTCCCAGAATAGACAGGCGCTTCACTGATATTCCGTCCTTTCAACACGTAGGTCGGCACATCTCGCATGATGCCCTTATACGATATATCTCCTTTGTGCTTAAATCTAAAATTTCTACTTTTTTGAATTTCTTTATCGACTAGCACTTCTCCCCAATCTGCATTCATCATTAATCTAGCAGCTAAGTTGACTCTATTTCCAACCACGGCATATTGACACCTTTCCTCGCCCCCAACAATCCCAGCATAGGCAACGCCTGATGTAATGCCTATTCTGTAACGTAAACCTGATTTGTTTTTTAAATTACTAACCGCATCTTGGATGGCACTGACTAATTCTAAGGCTCTTTCTGCGTTATTTTCAAAACTAACTGGTGCGCCAAAAAAACCAACCATTACCCCACCTTTATCCCCAAAATCTACTTCTTTGAAATAACCAGAAAAATTATAAAATTCGTTGACGACTGTACTAACAAAACTATTCAAAATACGATGGTCGTTCGCACCAGCAAAAGAAATAAAGACCGTAATGACTGACCTAAATTCTCCTTGTTGGTTGAATTTGATAACAGAATTAAGTAAAAAATTTTGCGCTACTTTAACAGATAAGGGTTTCTCTTTTTTGGTAGGATAGGCGATATTTTTTTCTTCGCCGAAATCTTTAATTAATTTATAGAAGTTATTATTGATTGCTTGAAAATGACCATTAGAACTCACTAACTCGCCATGTAAGTGATTGGCTACGATAATTTCTTGTTTTTCGGCGTAATGTTCACTCTCTGCACAATTATCAATGGCGTCGCCTCGAAAATAAAAAGATTTATGCGCTTTTTCACCAACAATTCCCCACTCTACGTTGCCACAAGCCAAGCCTATTTTAATTCGAATTTCAAAATCGCCATACCGAGTTTTCCAAGTTTCTTTTTTATCAAATAAATCTCTTAATTCTTGAGCCGTTAATATAATCTCCCAAGGGTGTCGGACTTCATTTTTAGGAAAAATTGCCGTAAAAGCATCTCCTGCGAAATAAGGAATAAATCCATGCTTTCGGTAAACTAAGCTCACCATTGGTTCAAATACCCTATTGAGAATAATAGATAATTCCTCCGCACCTTCATTACCCCGTTCCATGAACGTTTCCGTCATAGGCGTAAAACCTGATAGGTCAATAAACATCGTGTAAGCAGTAAAAAAACCGTGGCTTTTTTGTTGTTCAAATTGATGTTGTATGAAGTATGGAATTAAGTTTTTCAAGGTTGTTAAATTTTCTCGTATGTTTGGGTGGTTATCTTAAAATTACTTAATAGCATTTTTAAAAAATAAATTTACAAATAATTACTGATGTTAGTGTGATTTTTTGTCATAATAAACAAAGGGAAATTATTATCATTTGCTAAATAAAGTAGCTTTTAAATTGATTATTTCCCTTCAAGTAACTGAAAAACAAGTAAAAAAATTTTAGTTTAATTAATAATTTTATAATTAATGTCCCTCTTTTCTTATTTTTCATTTTTTGTTAAAAACTAGAAAATAGTTAGTCTAAATTGCTTAGTTGTTACTTCTATCTAAAAAAACGTCTTATCAGTAGGTCAAGTTTAATCAATTTTTTCATTCTTTCTAACAATTTTTCTAATTTTATCCTATCAATTCACACAAACAGCAATCATGTCATCATTAAAAGATAATTTCGACGAAAAAAAAGACGCAATAGGTAAAGCTTACGATAATAAGAAGAAAGAAATCCAAACCGACATTGCAGAAACTAAGCAAAGCATTACTAAAGGGGTAGAAACGGGCAAAAAAGCAGTCAGTAGTTTGCTTAGAAAATTATTTTGGGCAGGGTTTGTCTCTGGTATTTTAATTGCGGTAGGTTATTTGGTATTTGCTAACATGAATTATAGTGTTGGAAGCCGAGCAGGAGAATTAATCAAAATTTCCGAAAAAGGCGTTGTTTTCAAAACTTATGAAGGACAAGTTAGTTTAGGCGGTTTGACGATGACCAATCAAGGCAATGATGCCAATATTGGAAATGTTTGGGAATTTTCCGTAACAGATAAATCCGTTTTTGAAAAAATGGACCAATTAAGAGGTAAGAAAGTAATTCTAACGTATAAAGAAAAATATCGAACTTTACCTTGGCGAGGAGATACAAAATACTTGGTCACTGATGTTCAACCGAATTAAATTGATTAGATAATCGGTTTAATAGAAAAGCCCAGCTACTTAGTGTAACTGGGCTTTTTCATTATATTTTTTATAAGCGCTTGTAGGAAATTTATCCTTTGGACTAAAAACAAATCACTAACAAGCCCCAATCAAATTACTCTGCTGCCTCTCCTTCTTCTTTCTGCTGATTCACCTCAGGCTTCATTTGCGGAAAGAATAATACTTCTTGAATAGAGCTTTGGTTCGTTAACATCATCGTCAAACGGTCAATACCAATACCTAAGCCAGAGGTTGGTGGCATCCCATATTCCAAAGCACGTAAGAAATCCTCATCTAAAACCATCGCTTCATCATCTCCTCTAGCCGCCAATTTTAATTGGTCCTCAAAACGTTCTCGTTGGTCAATGGGGTCATTTAATTCCGAATAAGCATTCGCAATTTCTTTTCCATTCACAAATAGCTCAAAACGTTCTACTAAGCCTTCTTCTGTTCGATGTTTTTTCGCCAAAGGCGTCATTTCGATTGGATAATCGGTAATATAAGTTGGTTGAATTAAATGGTCTTCTACTTTTGCACCGAAGATTTCATCTACCAACTTTCCTTTACCCATCGTATTGTCTGTCTCGATGTGCAATTGCTTACAAATAGCTCGCAGTCCTGCTTCATCCATTTTAGACACATCGATTCCTGTATATTCCTTGATAGAATCGTACATACTTAATCGACGATAAGGTGGGGTGAAATCAATCGTATTTTCGCCAACTTGAGCGATAACCGTTCCATTCACTTCTTGTGCAATATAGGCAATACAGTTTTCTACCATCTCCATCATCCATATATAGTCTTTATAGGCTACATAGATTTCCATGGAAGTAAATTCAGGATTATGCGTTCTGTCCATCCCTTCATTTCGGAACATTTTTCCGATTTCGTATACACCATCAAAACCACCAACTATTAATCGTTTTAGGTACAACTCATTGGCGATACGCATGTATAATGGCATATCCAAGGTGTTGTGATGGGTATCAAACGGTCGTGCCGCAGCGCCTCCATGAATAGGTTGTAAAATCGGCGTTTCTACTTCTAGCCAACCTTTTTCGTCAAAAAATCTACGCATAGATTTAATGACCTTTGACCGCTTCAGGAAAATTTCTTTAACAGAAGGATTGACCGTTAAATCGACATAACGCTGTCGGTATCTTAATTCTGGGTCTTTGAATTCATCGTAAATATTTCCCTGCTTATCTCTTTTTACCACAGGAAGTGGCTTCAAAGATTTTCCTAGGAAATTTAATTCCTGTACATGGACAGAAACTTCGCCCGTTTGAGAAGAAAATAAATAGCCTTTGACGCCAATAAAATCCCCAATATGTAATTGCTTAACTAAAGCATTAATTTTTAATTGTTCTTCTTCCGTTTCACCAATCGTTCCTTTTTTGATGTATAATTGCATTCGTCCCTCCGAATCTTGCAATTTAGCGAATGGCCCTCTTTGTCCCATGAAACGACCCGCAATATGTACTTCTGGAAATTTTTCTGGTCGATAATCTCCCATGGCAGCGACTCTCAACCCTTTGACAAATTCTTCTAAAGTCGTCGCATCATGCGTTACACCTGCATCAAATTCAACAGCCTCGGTTAATCCTAAATCGGCCTCTAATAAAGCTGATACTCTAAATTTATTTTTTGTCAAAAACTCCGCAATCTGTTTGGCTTTAACTGCGCCAACCCCTTTTAATTTTTCTACCTCTTTTACCAAATTGGCAAAAAAGTCAACAGAAGTAAACTCCGTTGTTTTAAAATTAACTTTAACTTCCGCAGCGGGAAAAGGGTTAATCCCTAAATCCTTGATTTTTTGCAAAGATTCCCGTCTGACCAACTCCTGTTCGCTTAAATTATTTGACATGTTAGCTGATTGATTGAATAATTACTAGTTATTTTTTCTAAGAAAAAATACCAATTTCTAAAAAATGGACTATTTAACTAGCAAATTGCTATAAAAGACCGCAAAAATAGCGGTATTTAGAAAAACTAACGAAAGAATCAAAAAGTTTCTTTGTTAGATTGAATAAGAACGGGGTTATTTATTGCAAATACTAGTACCTAATCTCTAAAATAATATTTCAAACCATACGTTTTGTTAAAGATTAAAGTGATTGGTTTAATGAATTGATGGTACGAATGCCTAAAATCTAATTTACAAATCACTTCATCAACTGCATTAACAAAACAACTATAATGGTAAAAATCGGCTTACTAGGTGTTGGTCACCTAGGAAAGATACATTTAAAATGCCTGCAAAGTATTGATACAATCGCTATCACTGGATTTTACGACCCTGATGATACTGCTTCCACAAAAATCCTGCAAGAATTCCCTAAACTAAAGCGTTTTTCGACTGTTCTTGATTTAATCCAAGCATCAGATGCTATAGATATCGTTACCCCAACAATTACGCATTTTGAATTGGCTACGGCAGCTATCAAAAATGGCAAACATGTTTTTATTGAAAAACCACTAACGCATACCTTAGCCGAGGCAGAAACATTGGTTGCATTAGCACAAGAGAAAGCGGTCAAAATTCAAGTAGGATATGTAGAAAGATTCAATCCTGCCTTTTTATCTATTCAAGCTATTCCACTCAATCCATTATTTATTGAAGCACATCGGTTGGCGATGTTTAACCCTAGAGGAACGGATGTTTCAGTTGTTTTAGATTTGATGGTCCATGACTTGGATTTGATTTTGAATCTGGTCAAAGCACCTTTGAAATCAGTGGAAGCAAGTGGTGTTGCAGTCGTCAGTCGTTCTCCTGATATTGCCAATGCTCGCTTAGAATTTGAGAATGGAGCAGTAGCTAATTTAACGGCTAGTAGAATTTCTATGAAACAGATGCGTAAATTGCGACTTTTTCAAAAAGACGCTTATATTAGTTTAGACTTATTGGACAAACAAGCACAAGTGATTCAATTATTCGGCGAAACAGATAAAGATAAAATCACCAATGGTAATTTATTATCCTTAGCAACCGAAGAAGGCAAAAAATACATTAATATAGCTCAACCTAAAGCAATCCCAACTAATGCTATACAAATGGAATTAAAAGCGTTTGCTGATGCTATTTTGAACGATAAAAAAACAGTGGTAACAATAGAAGAAGGCTATCAAACTTTACAAGTCGCACATCAAATAATTGAAAAAATAAAAGATAGAACAGCCGTCGCTAGTTCTTTTTTATAATAGAATGCATGGTTTAATAGGCTAAAAATTAGATAAACAAAAATGGTTCAAAAAACCGTCAAAAAAACAGGGCATATTCCTAGCTTTAGTAAAATTCGTTGGTCAATTTCTCAAGCTATAGATTTACTAAATTTTAAAAATTTAGCAAATTTGACATTTATACTAATACTTTGCTTCTTGGGGGCTTGTGATATAGCCAATCTCGAAGAAGCTTTACCTGCCTATATAAAAATTGAAAAATTTGAATTGTCAACAACTCCAGAACAAGGAGCTGCTTCTGAGCAAATAACCGATGCTTGGATATTTGTCAACGACCTTTCCCTTGGTATCTATGAATTACCAGCTACTATTCCTTCCTTAGATGTAGGCAATCAAAATATAACCA
This sequence comes from Saprospiraceae bacterium, assembly GCA_045106885.1. GTDB lineage: Bacteria > Bacteroidota > Bacteroidia > Chitinophagales > Saprospiraceae > JAFMDF01. Next base: position 7,806 of record JBGCFJ010000969.1, on the reverse strand, counting down.
TTTTTCCAGTCATTAGAGAGAATGGTGTGAGAAGCACACCTATTATATATCCCCTTTATAATCGTTTTGAAACAAATATTGATTTAGTAGTTGGTGAAACGGTCACTATTCAACCCACTACTACTTATGTGAATAATGCCATTTTTGAACTAGTAGAAGATTTTAATTCGACAGGACATTTATTGCAAGGTGGTAATGCTAATGTAGTAACAATAGTTGACGGTATCGGTGAAATTCAACTAGGAACAGAAGAAGCTGTTGAATTTACCTCAACGGGAACATTTATAGATTTACCAACAAATAGTGGTTTAGCCATTTTTATGGAATTTGATTATAAAACTAATATTGAATTGGAAGTAGGACTAGTCGGAATTGACCCTAGCCCAACCAATCCAGTCAATGCAACGGTTTATAATGTCGTCCTCTGTCCCATCAATCGCTGGAATAAAGTCTATGTTAATATGCAAGAAATTTTGGAAGTATCTCAGTTACCTGGGTACAAATTAGCTTTTAGAGCATCTACTATTGATACAGGTTGTGGAAATGTGAATAGTGCTGCACCAGCTGTTTCTATTGATAACGTCAAATTTATCCGTTTAACCAATTGAGTCAACGTCGCCAACATATAGATACTCGAAATTATAAAATTGTTGATTTTATAATGGCCATGCTCGCTTGGGCATGTTTTTATGCCTATCGGAAAGTTATTTCCGAGGAAGTGCCACTTGACTATACCGTATTATATGACGAAAATTTATACATTGGTATTATTGTCATTCCAATTGGTTGGCTCTTACTCTACTCCATTTTTGACAGATACCAAGATATTTATCGTTTGTCTCGATTAGCCACTTTAGGGCGTACTTTTTTAATTTCTTTCATTGGTGTCTTTTTCCTCTTTTTTACGCTTATTTTAGATGATGTCATTCAATCTTATACCACTTATATTGCTTCCTTTTTTGCTTTATTAGGCATTCATTTTTCATTGACCGGAATAGCAAGAATGATTTTATTAACCAAAGCAAAACGAAGATTAAAAAAAGGACTAGTTAGTTATAATACACTTATCATTGGAGGGAATCAAAAAGCGATTGATTTATACGAAGAGATTAATGGGATGCAATTACCAACTGGGAATAATTTTGTCGGTTTCATAGATTCTAATGGCAATAGTCAAAATAAATTGGTTAAACATTTACCTATTCTAGGAAAAATTAAAGACATTAGTCAAGTCATTAAAGATAGAGAAATAGAAGAGGCCATTATTGCGATAGAAACTTCTGACCATAATAAAATCAAAGAAATCTTAAATGCGTTAGCCGGTTTTGAAGAAGAAGTCTATACTAGAATTATTCCTGATATGTATGATATTTTGTTGGGTACGGTTAAAATGAATCATGTTTTTGGCGCAGTACTCATTGATATTCAACAAAATTTAATGCCTAGGTGGCAACGCATCATCAAGCGATTGATTGATGTAGGCGCGAGTTTGACGATGCTTATTTTGCTTGCTCCCATCTATTTATATGTGGCATTAAAAGTCAAATTTTCTTCTAAAGGGTCTATTTTTTATCAACAAGAACGGATTGGCTTAAACGGGACACCTTTCAATATTATTAAATTTCGGTCCATGTACACCGATGCAGAACGAAATGGTCCTCAATTATCCCAAGATAATGACAATCGCTGTACTCCATGGGGAGCCGTGATGCGCAAATGGAGATTGGATGAATTGCCTCAATTTTGGAATGTTTTAAAAGGGGATATGTCTTTAGTTGGTCCTCGCCCTGAACGCCAACATTATATTGATAGAATTATTAAAATTAGCCCTCATTATCGACACTTACTAAAAGTTCGTCCAGGTATTACTTCTTGGGGACAAGTTAAATATGGCTATGCTTCAAATATCGAAGAAATGGTACAACGGCTTCGCTTTGATATTTTGTATATAGAGAATCGGTCTTTGGCGTTAGATTTTAAAATAATGTTTTATACGCTAAAAGTTTTGTGGGAAGGAACGGGGAAGTAAGGCAGTAGGCAATTTGCAGTACAGGCTGACCGTTAATGCGTTTTGTAACCACCAAATTTATTTGGTAGGTTGTACACGAATGGATGGTCAGTGTATTACATAGAACCAGCCAAATAAATTTGGCGGTTACGTACGATACAAACACCATTAGCGGTCAGCCTGAGTAGACAGTAGGCAGTGCAAATCGTAAAAAGGGGAAGATTTACTAATTAGCAAATTGGGAGTTTGTAGTCAACTTGAGTAGGTAGTATAGAACGTCAGATTAAAGCCACACCCTATATTAAAAACAAAAAGCTCAAACAAAATTGAATTTGTTTGAGCTTTTATTGTATCGTTATCGCATACTATGCTTTTTCTTTAGCAGCGGTTTTTGCTTTAGGTGCTGCTTTTTCTTCCTCATAAGGAATTTCTAAAATAGCAGCTTTGACTTTTCGTTCAATTTCTAATGCTACTTCTGGATTATCTTCCATGAAGCGTTTAGCAGCTTCTCGACCTTGAGCAATTTTAGCATCGCCGTAAGCATACCAAGCACCACTCTTTTTAACAATGTCGTGCGCTACCCCCAAGTCAACAATCTCTCCTACTTTAGAAATCCCCTTTCCATAAGTAATATCAAATTCTGCTTCTCTAAATGGAGGCGCTAATTTATTTTTCTTCACCTTCACTTTTACGTGATTGGCTACAACATTTCCTTCTTTGTCCTTGATGGCTGCACCACTTCTTCTAATATCTAAACGAACAGAAGCGTAGAATTTTAAAGCGTTACCACCCGTTGTTGTTTCAGGATTACCGAACATTACCCCAATCTTTTCTCTCAATTGGTTAATGAAAATACAACAAGTTCCTGCTTTACCAATAATAGCAGTTAACTTTCTAAGTGCTTGAGACATTAAACGAGCTTGTAACCCCATTTTAGAATCTCCCATTTCTCCTTCAATTTCCGCTTTAGGTACTAAAGCCGCAACTGAATCCACAACTATAATATCAATCGCTCCAGAACGAATTAAATTTTCTGTAATTTCTAATGCTTGCTCTCCATTATCTGGTTGGGCAATTAATAAATTATCCACATCTACCCCTAACTTCTCTGCATAGAACCTATCAAAAGCATGTTCTGCATCTACAAAGGCAGCAATCCCACCTTTTTTCTGCGCTTCAGCAATGGCATGGATAGCCAAAGTTGTTTTTCCAGAAGATTCTGGACCATATATTTCAACAACTCTTCCCTTTGGGAAACCTTGAATACCTAATGCAATATCCAATCCTAAAGAACCTGTAGGAATTGTTTCAACTTGTACGACTTGTTTGTCTCCAAGTCTCATAACCGTTCCTTTTCCATAGGTTTTCTCCAATCTATCTACTGTTAATTGGAGTGCTTTTAGTTTATTTTCTCTTTCTTTAGACATTATCAGCTATATTTTAGACTTATTAAAATCAATTATTTGTTTTCACTTATACAAAAGTAAAGTATTTGTTTAGCAAAACAAAACTTTTTGTAGTTTTTTTTAAAAAAAATAAACACATATTTGAATTATAGTAAAAGTAAGGCTTTTTTTATAAATTATTTGTTTGAATAAGCGGTTATGCAAAAAGCCTTCGATATTAAATTATCGAAGGCTTTTATAGTAAATAACTTAAGCTGTGGAGCAAGCTAAAATGTTTCAAAATGGTTATATTGATAAGGGACTAAAAAACTCAACCTAAGAATTATCTAGCACTGTAACAATAAAACAATATAGCAATACAACCATTGTCCCCAACTATAATTAGAGTCTGTCCGTAAACTTGTGCTTTGCGTGTCTAACGTAATCGCCAAATTTATTTGGCTGATTCAAAATATTGACTATCAGTAATTTATGAACCCACCAAATAAATTTGGTGGTTACGAGCGGAACAAAATTGACTTTATGGACAGACTCTAATTAAATACTCAATGAGTAAATGTGGTCGCTAATTTTGAACAACTTCGATTATTTTAGGCTTTCGTCGCTCGCCATTTATTCATTTAATCATTTTCACATCTACTCATTGATTAATTAATTTACATTGCTTTAATTACTCTCCAATCACTTTTCCAATCAATGCTTTGACAGGATGAAAATGCTTCACTACAATTACTGTTTTATCTGTCTTCTTAGCGATTTCTTCTGGAATATTTCCAAACAAAATCTGTGGATAAATACTCTTTCCTGCCGCACCAATCATCACTGCATCATGCCGCTTAGCTTCTGTCGCAATACCATTTACGACTGACGTATTATTAATTAACTCTTGTTTTATTTCAATGCCATTTTTAGCTCCTAAACGCTCAGTAGCTTTAGTTAAATTATCTTTACTGAAAGTTACTTGCTCTGGAGTAGAATTATCAGAAACAACTTGGCAGACCGTTAAACTACCACCATTTGTTTTTGCCAGCGAATGGGCATATTGCTCTGCACATTGTGCATGTTCTCCCCCCGCAGTTGGTAATAAAATATCTTTGATAGGCTGGTCACCAACTAATTTAACCAACATAATATCAGACTTTGCGTGGGTTACTACATCGTCTGTAATTGTTCCTAACATTTTTTCTTTATTCGTAGAAAAACCTTTCCATCCCAAGACAATCAAATTACAATACCTATCACTAGAAGTTTCCAAAACAGCACGGGCAATATTATAACCGATTCGTACTAAAGCATGTGCTGGCACCCCTTGGTCTTCAGCAAATTTCCGAGCTTGTTTTAAAGCAATTTGCTCTTGCTCGACTCTGGTTTCATCATAACTCGTCAATGGCACTTGATTGGGCATCGTCACTACTTTCAACAATAATAACTCCCCACCTCGTTCTTTAGCAATAGATGCAGCAATCTGGATTAAACTCTCCGTCGTTTTAGGATTCGCAATGGGGACTAATATTCTAAATTTATTTTTATCAATAGTTCCTCTACCTTGACTGTGTGCTACGTGAGAAGCCTTTCCTTTAATAGAGGCTTCCGCCGTTTGCGTTCCTTTCCAAGCTAGAAAACCTAGCATTCCTATTACTAAACTACCAATTGCCATGAAAAAAGGTATGGTATCACTAAACATTTGGTAGAGTAAATAAAAATTAGCCAATATACCTAATATTGGAATTAAAGGAACTAAAGGAACTTTGAACGGACGTTCTATATCAGGAAATTTTTTACGATGAACGATTAAGGCAATGTTTACCAACACTAAAGCCAATAATAATACAGTATTAGCGTAAGTGGTTAAGTCTTCTAAATTGAGTATTAAAGAAAATAATAAAATAATGCCACCTACTAAGAGTACAGAAACAATCGGCGTTTTTGTTTTTTTATTAATTGTGCTAACTTTTTCTGGTAAATGTCTCAATTGGCTCATAGACAGAATAACCCGTGACCCTGCCATAATTGACGCATTAGAAGCAGAAATCATAGAAAAAATAGCGCCTGCAATAATTACATTTCCACCAATAGGGCCTAAAAATTTAATAGCAGCATCTCCCATAGAAGCTTCTGTATATTCTGTTATTCCTGCGAAAAGCACCACCAAAACAACCGCCGTATATAAAATGGTCACAACACCCATAGAGATGAAAATTGCCCTAGGAATTGTTTTGACAGGATTTTTTACTTCTCCAGCCGCCGCTGCAATAGCAGAAAAACCAAAAAAGGTAATAAATACCATAGCAGCAGTCGAACCAATAGCAACTATATCTGTACTAAAACGATTAATCACTTCTTCAATTTCAATAAATTTAACGCCACCTGAGATAAACCAAATCAATAATAAGACCTTGGCTGCCGTAACGACCACTTGAAATTTTCCACTTTCTTCTGTGCCTTTGATATTTAATAGGGTTAAAGCAATCAAGAATACCACCCCTGATAAGGCTTCTATTGGACTGTGCCAGATAAATTCATTAAAATAAGTGGATAAACTAGCTATATAAAAAGCACAAGAAGAGGTATATCCTAGGAATAAAGCCCAGCCTACTAAATAGGCTAAAGGAGCAGGATAGGTTTTTCGAGCATATAAATATCCTTCTCCTGTTCTTGGATAAATAGAGACAAATTCACAGTAGACTAAGGCGGTAAAAGTAGCTGCTATCCCTGCCAATAAAAATGATAAAATTGCCGCAGAACCTACATTTCTAATGGCTAAACCTGATAAAGTAAAAATTCCTGCAGCAATCATTGTCCCAATACCAATAGATAAAGCAGTAGGTAAACCTAAGTCTCTACTTAACTCTGTTTCTATATTTTGATGGGAATTGTTTTGATTTTCCATGTTATATTATTAATTGTCCGCAATTTAAAATGTTTTTTTTGAGGGATAGGAATTTTTTAGACAAAAAATAAGCGCTTAGGTGAGAATTAAAATTAAAATTGGTTACCGTTTTACGGTTCACGGTTCACGGCTTACGGTTATTTAATCAAAAATAGACAATCGAAAAGAATATAACAAACTCATTATCAATGATTTAAATCGGTACATAAAATCGCCTTAAAATTAAAATAAGTCTAAAGCAACAACCGATTATAATTTTAATGACTTCATCTATTATTTTACAATTTTCGCTGCGAAGTGGCGAAAACTAGGGGGAGTTTTAAAGGTAAAATGGATTTTTTCATAATCCCTAAACTAAAAAATCCGTTGTTTTCTAAATCTAGTGTTTATTTTAAATACTAGATTTAGAAAACAACGGATATCCGCAATAGATTGACGCTATCTTCTATTACACGAAAAAATCAGGTGCTAATTCCATTTTAGGATTTACTGCATAATCCGTTAAATCAATAATGCCTTCCTCAATCAATACTGCTTCATCTATAAAGAAATTACCAGTACAGGCTTTACTGTCTTTTTTTAAGATATAATAAGCAGCATCTCCCATGATTGTAGGTTTTCGAGACCGTTGAATAATTTCTTTTCCACCTAATAAATTCCCAACAGCAGCAGTAGCAATCGCTGTTTTTGGCCAAAGTGCATTTACTGCAACGCCCTGTTTTCTAAATTCTCCTGCCATTCCTAATACACACATACTCATGCCATATTTTGCCATGGTATAAGCAACATGTGGAGCAAACCATTTTTCTGTAATACTTTGAATTGGTGGTGCTAAATTTAAGATATGTGGATTATCCGCTTTTAGTAAATAAGGCAAACAGCATTTGGAAGTTAGAAAAGTACCTCTTGTATTGACGCTGTGCATGAGGTCGTAACGCTTCATTTCTGTTTGCAAAGTCCCTGTTAAAGAAATAGCACTTGCATTGTTTATTAAGATGTCAATGCCTCCAAACGTTTCCACTGTTTTTTCAACCGCCGATAAAATATTTTCTTCAAAACGAATGTCCACTTTAATAGGTAATGCTTTCCCACCCGCTTTTTCCATTTCTTCGGCAGCCGTAAAAATAGTGCCTGATAATTTAGGATGCGGCGTCGTCGTTTTAGCGGCAATGACGATATTCGCCCCTTCCTTTGCTAACCTCAAACCAATGGCTTTGCCAATCCCTCTGCTTCCACCAGTGATAAATACTGTTTTTCCTTTGAAATTTTTCATTTTGTGTTACTTAATTTAGTGATAAATACATGTCTATTTGACGAATTCATCGTTCATCATTTATCGTTCATCATTCTACTTATTTTGCTAAGGGGCGAGGCAATAAATAACCTACCAGAACTGACGAGGTTATTTTTTCTTTTAGCAAGGCAAAATTATTCAGCATAGCCGTTGCTACGTTGAATAATTTTAACGCAGCTAAAAGTAAAAAGAATCCGCCAGGCTGGTA
>JBGCFJ010000968.1:0-11627 GCA_045106885.1 Saprospiraceae bacterium | reverse complement strand
AAAAATCGGATTCTCTCAACCCCAAACCCCTTGTTTTAGCCGCTTTCAGCGGCGTCCTGAAAAATCAATCCATCTTTTTCAAAAACTCCCTATCTGCCTTTTTCATTTTAGCCACCACCAAATCATAAGAATGGTCTATCAATTTAATCAACAATTCCTCTCTCAAACTGCCTTCAAATTCCACGGTATTCCAATGTTTTTTACTCATGTGCCAACCTCCCCGAATTTCGGAATACGCTTCTCCCAATTCAATCGCTCGTTCTGGGTCGCATTTTAAATTAACTTCAAAAGTTTCGTTATTCAAGCCTGTTAAAGCAAACATTTTATGGAGTACTTTGAAGACTAAAGTTACTTCATCAAAAGGAAAGGTTTCTTCTACTCCTTTTTTGGAAAGGCAATAATCTCTGAATGTTTCTATGTTCATCTTTAGGGTTTAGAGGTACAAAGGTATAGAGGTTTAAAGGCGGAGAGGCTGAAGGGCGGAGAGGCAAAGGGGCGGAGAGGCGGAAGGGCAAAAACAAGATTAAATCCTTTCTATCACCTCGCCATTCAGCCTTTTCGCCTTTCAGCCATTCAGCCTTTCCGCCTTTCCGCCTCCTTTCGAATAATTTTACTTGCTAATTTCCGAGCTTCGCCTTCTGGATTTCGCCACCAATCTCTTGACCAGATGGTAATTATTTTATAGCCTGCTGCTTCCATATTGGCTCTTTTTTGTCGATGCCAAACGAAAGAGAAACTAGTTGATTTATTGGAAAATTGGTCGGCTTCGATAATGTAATTTAACTGACCGTCTGTTTTTCCTTTTATGACTAGAGGATAAATTTTATTCTTAACGCTATAATTTTTCAGGATGCGAGTAGGCTCAAAATAAGCAGTTAAATAATTCGCTACTTCTGCTAAAAAGACGGCGTTATTGTCTAATTGGATGCCTCCTTTATTGGTCGATAATTGGTTGACAATATCATGCAAAACAGCTAAATTGCCTGTACTAACTGCTTTGCCAAAAGCTAAGAAATCGACTAATACCGAAAGGCCTGTTTTAGGTCGTCTATTTCTATGTTGTTGAAGAAAAGTTTTAGGAAAAGAATGACAAACGGCTATTTGCTGAGTAGCACTATTCAATAATTGCTGCAAAATGCTTTGTCCTTTTAGGGTATCTAAAAAAACGACTTCTTTAGTTAAATTGCCCATCTCATTAATTACACCATAAGTAAAGGAGACAATCAATATATCAAATGTTTGGCCTTCTAATTCTTCAAAAGCATAGACGCCCATTCCATTTCGTTCTAAATGCTTAATCTTATCTGCCCCATTGGTCTGATTTTGCTTTATTTTTAGTAGGTAACTAGCAAATAAATTTCGTTGTTCTACCGTCGCACAAACGAAACCAACCTTAGGATAGGTATTTTGTGGCGTTCCTTTGATGCCCGTGACCAAAGATAGCATATATCTACACTCTGCTTCGTTGACTTTCAAAGATTCGTCATAATCGCCATCCACTTCATAAATTTGTAGGGTTTCTTGTTCTACTTGACCATTTAAATAGACTTCTAATTGTTGGTCAAAAGCGGCATTATTGAAAGCGAGTACTGGAATCCCTTTATTTCTATGTTGATTTTTCAACAAAACATGTTTGCCCGCTAAGGAACGAGCCAGATACCAGAATGAATTAGGGGCTAAAGCTTCTTCTTGCATACCCGCACCATATACTTGTACGGTATGGGCTAAATTCAACAAACTTCCGCCTTGTTCCTTCGTTAATTTTGCGCCTTCTTTTATGATTAGCGTATCAAATTTAGCTTTTAATTGCGCTGAAAATAATTCTTTAGCCATCTCGGTAGTGACCAAAATAATTGGATAAAAACGTTGGATTCGTTCCAGATGAATATTCACATATTTGAGGAAAGAATTTTTATTTTTTGCCTGTTTTAAGAATCCACTTAAGCTTCTTTTATCACTACTTCTAGTGGCAGTTAATACTTGGCTACGCAACTTTTGCCAAGTCGCGTGAATAAAAGTAGGTGTCTCTTTTTTTAATTGTTGATACTCTTGAAAATAATGGTCTAATAGAGGTTCGACATTCGTATTTTGTCCGCCTTGCTTGGTAAGTAGATTATGAAAATACCAAGCTTCAAAAGCCGCCAACCAATTTTCAGGTCGAACTTTTATTAATGCCTTTATCGTTTTGGCTTCCTTATTAGAGAAGGTCGCACCGTGATTCTGCCAGTCAAAAAAAGCATCAAAATCTCTGATATTATGAATCGTACTATTTAATTTTTCAATAATTTCATCCAATAAATGCTGCTTCAATTGCAAGGTCATCGCATTATTTTTAAATGCTTGCTTAAACAGTTGGCTTTTATTGACCTTCTCAACTAAAATTTCCACCTCTTGTTCTAAAGTAGCAATTTCGTCAGCTGATTTCATTTCTGACAAAACCGTTTTACTATTCAAGTTTTTTACTTTATCCTGAATCGTATATCTGTTTTTATTATTCCATTCCTGCAATCGTTCCTCAAAATCGTTTAATTGACTTTCTAAAACGGCAATATTTCCCGTAGTAGCGGTTTCTAAAAATTGAAAATCAAAGGCAGGTTTTTCAAAATGCAAGGCTTTTAATTGCTCAAACTGGACTAAAATAGCAGATTTTAATGCCAGCGCCTTTTTAGATTTACCTGAAAAGGTCTTGAATATTTTTAAATTGCCAACACTCGTTTTATCATATTTGTGACCAAATTGTAATTGCAATTGGTCAATGGATTCTTTGGTTTTTAGAATTCGGTCTTGGAAATTTTCGTAATAATTTTCATAATAATTTTCCAAATCTCGTTTATACAAGCCTACTTTTTGGAAATAAGTTCGTTGAACTTTTCTAGTCTGTTTTAAAAATTTATTGAGGGTAGCAAGCAATTTATTTTTTGCCTCTGGCAGCGGCATTTCCGTAAAATGTAAATTATTGACATCATCTAGAGGATGATGGAAAGAAAAAGGCGCTTGAAATAAGGCTTCACTTTTTTCTATTTTTTCTTTGAGCTGCTCATATTCCAAAAAATCAAAGTCAAAGTCATTGGTATTCAATTGAGTATCTAATAATTCTTTTCCTTCTAATCGGCTATTTTTCAAATATAAACCGACCGTCTCTGTCCAATTATTAATATCAAAAACATTCTTATCGAAACTCCCCGCAGTGCCTTCTAATTGCTGACTAATTTTAGTAAATTGTTTGAAAGTAGTCCCAAAAAGCGTTGTTTTTGGCGTTTTCTGTTTTCGATTTTTATCCGCTCTCGCAATTAAATTTTCTATCAGATTGTCCTTATCCAGCGCGCTATTTTTAAACAAAAAAGCATAGTCTCCAAATCCTTCCTTCACCAATTGATTCATTATTTTCTCCAACACCGCCAGCGATTGCCCCACGACAATCGTACTTTTTCCATTCACCAATTGGTTGATTAAAGTATTGCCAATCGTGTAATCTTTTCCACTTCCAGCAGCCCCTTCTATCAAAACAAACTTGTTTTTTAAACTAGCCAAATGAGCCGCTTTTTGCTGATGGTCTACTGGTAAATAACTAAATTGATAAGGATGTTTAGCTTGGTCGGATATTGTTTCTTGCCAATATTCTTTAGATAAAATACTATCAGAAAGGGTATAAAAATGGATGGGCGGAAAAGTAGAAAATATCCCTGACCAGATAATGGCACCAGGCTTTTGCATCGTCGCTAAATCAACAATATCTGGAAATTTTTCAATACTATAATTGATTTTTTCATTTTGATAATCAATTAATTCGGCTAAAGATTCGCAGAATTCCGCACAAATAGCAGTCGTAACGCCCCGTTTATTAATCCGCTTCTGAAAAGTAGCTACTAAATCTGTTACCTCAGGCGTCAATCTTTCTATTACTGGATTGATACGCACCTGAACGGGTTTGTCAGAAGACAATAACCATTGATTTTCTTGTAATCGGTCTGGTTCCAATTGAACGTCCCAGATAAAAATAGGGGCTGCTAAAAAACCAGTCGCTGCTGCCCTATCTTTTTTAGCTAATATGGGATAACCAAAACCAATATTTTTATAGCCCTTTAAACGTGCCGTATTTCGGGCTTTAAAGAAAAGATGTTCTACTTTTCGAGCAGTTGTTGTTGGCGGATTGATAATAAATTCGGTTCGTCTTTGACCGAGTAAGGCAGTTATCCATTTATTAGCAAAATCAAAACCAGACCCGTCCATTCCAAAAATATCTAGAATGTCCAGATTTGTTGGAATCGCCTCATTATAGGCTATTGGCAAGGCTGCATCGTATAAACGCTGATTGCCCTCTAATAAATGGTCAGTATCCATATTTAATTAAAGTTTAGTTTTCTCAAGTATCAATAAGTCTTCAGTTTTTAACTGATAATCGTAAAGATAAAAAATTCCATCAATAATTTCCAGCTTATTGCTTCATACCACCCGCTACTTTTGCTCCATTGTCGTATTGATATTCCATCGTTACCGCTCCTTCTTCATTATAATACTTGTAAAAACCGTGTTGTTGGCCATTTTTATATTCCGCTTCCATCTGAATTTTTCTATTTGGATAGAATTTTTTATAAATGCCATCTAACTGTCCATTGATATAAGTCCCAGATTCTTCCACATTTCCGAAGCGAAATTTGGCAAAATTTCCATCAAAAACGCCATTTGCATAGGTGGTCAAGGTTTCAATTTGGCCTCGGTCAGATAAAGTTAAGAAGACGCCATTCAATTCATTGTTCACATAATTCGCCATGGATTTAATCGCCTTTTCTTTATTTGGATGATAGGTTACCCAAGAACCATTCCTTGCACCATTAATCAAAATACCTTCTTCTACTATATTACCAGCAGCGTCTTTTTTTTCTGCTTTCATCCCTGCACCACCAGCAATTTCAGTAGTCGTAAAGCCCGTTAAGTCGGCAGGAACAGCATTAGAAGTGCTTTGTTGACAATTCGTAAAAATCAAGCCTACTAAGGTGACTAAAAAAGAATAATAAATGCTTTTCATAATGAGATTAATATTTAGTGATTGATAATTAAGTTTATCGAAGTGATTAACAGTTTTGTTAATTTTTCTGATTGTAATACCGAAAATTTTCGGTACGGTGATTCATCCAATTAATCCTTTTAGGGATTTTATGTCGGTAGAATATTTGGGGCTATTCTGATTTTACCGTGCCTTTAGGTACGGAATGTTAGACATAATGTACCTAAAGGCACATTTGGAATGCTTGAAACATAGCTTTCTACCAACATTTTGTCCCGCTGGGACAAGTTCACCGCAAAACGTTACAATCAATAATTTTTAAATTCAAAATTTATCATTTTCAATTTTAGATTTAAATATGTCAACCATCCTTTCTACCCTATCCATAGCGTCCTGCGAAATTAAAATCTTATATTTAGATAATCAAAAAAAATGAACAATTTTTAATACTTGGACTTGTCAAAAGCAGATAGTCAAATTGCCTGTAAAACGCTTTGTATCCTTTAAAAAGTTTATTATATTTGCCGCATTTCAGTAACAATTCCGAAGTAATTTATTTAATTATTTTTTAAATATTATTTTAACAAATGGATATTCAAATTCAGCAACTGACGAAAAGCTACGGCTTTCAGAAAGCTGTAGATAACATCTCTTTTTCTGTAAAAACAGGGGAAGTGCTCGGTTTTCTAGGTCCGAATGGTGCAGGAAAGACCACCACTATGAAGATGATTACCAATTATATTGACATCGAACAAGGAGATGTTTTAATTGGTGGACAATCAGTCAAAACGGGCGAAATGAATAAACATATCGGCTATTTACCAGAGCATAATCCTTTGTATTTAGATATGCCTGTGATTGATTACTTGGCATTTTGTGCGTCTTTGCAAGGGGTGATGAAAAGTGCCATTCCCAATCGAATTAGAGAAATGGTCAGACTTTGTGGATTGGATATAGAAAAGCACAAAAAAATTGGGGAATTATCTAAAGGATATCGGCAAAGAGTTGGGCTTGCACAAGCCATGATTCACGACCCTAAAATCTTAATTTTAGATGAACCTACTACAGGATTAGACCCCAATCAAATTATAGAGATTCGGGACTTAATTCGTCAAGTAGGGAAGCAAAAAACAGTAATTTTAAGTACCCATATTTTACCAGAAGTAGAAGCCACTTGTGACCGTATTTTAATTATCAACCACGGAAAAATTGTAGCAGATGGTACCGCTTCTACCCTACGTAAACAAGCACAGGGGCAACAGGTCCTAAAAATAAGAATTGACGAAGGAGACACCAACCAAATCTACGAACAATTACAGAAATTGGAAACCGTAGCTATGGTTGATTTTGTCGATGCCAAAAATAATCGTTTTGAAATCCAAAGTGTCGCAGAACGTCAATCCAATAAAGCTATTTTCCAACTTTGTGTTAAAAATAATTGGGTCTTAAATGAATGCATTCCTTTTGAGACTAAACTAGAAGATATTTTTAGAGATTTGACATTAAATTAGAGGCGGAAAGGCAGAGGGGCAAAAAGGCGGAGAGGCTTCTTCGCCCTTCAACCTCTCAGCCCTTCAGCCTCTCAACCTTTAAACCTAACATATATCATGAATCCAATCTGGGTAATCGCAAAAAAAGAATTGAATTCTTATTTTAATTCCTTAATTGGCTATCTTATTCTATCTATTTTCTTAATTTTTATTGGCGCTTTTACGTGGCTAATTGGCAATGATGTTTTTATTCGACAACAAGCGACTTTGGATGAATTTTTCGGTTGGGCACCTATGTTTTTATTATTTATGGTCCCTGCTTTAACGATGAAACAGATTGCCGAAGAAAAGAAAAGTGGGACGATTGAGTTATTATTGACGAAGAATATTAGCAGCCGACAATTAGTATTAGGCAAGTTTTTAGCCTGTTTTCTAATGGTCTGTATTACCATTGCCTTTACCCTACCCTATTATATCAGCATTACTCAATTAGGCAATGCGGACCACGGGGCAATTATTGGTGGGTATATCGGTCTATTATTATTAAGTGCTGCTTTTACGAGCATTGGGATTTTTGCAAGTAGTTTACGAGACAACCAAATCGTTGCATTTTTGTTAGCCTTAGTGATAAATGTAATTTTCTTATTTATTCTAGGCTTTGTAGGCAATTATTTTACAGGTTGGTTTGGTGACATGCTCAATACTTTAAGCATTCCAGAACATTACTCCTCTATTTCAAGAGGTGTTTTAGATACCAAAGATTTGATTTATTTCGGTTCTATTATCTTTTTATTTTTGTTTTTAGCGGAAATAAAGATTAGTAATCGGGGGTAAACTAGTTGCTGGTTACTGGTTGCTAGTTGGACAAATCGACAAATCAGCAACTAGCAACTAACTTATGACCACTAATATTTGGTTTTGGGCGTTTATGATTTGGAGTTTTCCATTGAGTTATTATCGTAGTCGATTTAGAAAAATAGTCTATCAAACAGAAGATTGGACCATCAATATAAAACCTGTATTCGTACAAGAAATTAAAGGCTTATTTGGCAATTTATTTCCAGATAACGAAGAATATTTAAAAATGCGCAATTTTTACAGGTTTTATTTAGTGGTTTACTTTATCTTGTTCTTTCTTTGGTAAAGAAGGCTATAAAAGTTGGTTTAAGTAATGTGACAAAAATTAACGCACATCTTTTACTTGGACGAGTACAGCTTATTTTAACCACAGAGAAACGGAGTACACAGAGGGCACAGAGTTCTTTTGACGAGTATAGCTTAATTTGTTAGTATAAAGTTGTCTGAGTACCATTATTCCTAATTCAGAAAAACTACACACAAGTTCAATTCACAATGGATGAATCAGACATAGGTCAACTCGAAGCCACGCTAGTCGCTACTAAGCAAACAGGTAAAGTCTATTTACAAGCTGCTTTCACAAAATTCATCTTGAATTGGGTATTTCTCACACTTTTCTACCTTATTTTATTAGACCGCTTTCCAATTTTAATATGGGCTTTAGGGATACTTGTCCCACTTCTCGGTTATAGTTTATATAATATTTACCAGCAAAACAGACAATTTCGTCAGAAAATTGAGGAAATTGAAAACTTAATTATAGAAATAAAAGAAAGTCAAATTTAAGCCTAATACAGTCGGCAGTAAACCGTTTGCAGTCAGCAGTTTCCGACCGTAAACCCTGAACCATGAACCCTATCCCGTCAAAATAATACAAAGAAATGACGAATTAATCGGCCAATCTATATGCCGTTGTCAAGAGACTTGCTACTTTTGCCCCATGCAAATAGTTAGAGAAACCATCTTATTAATTAAAAAGGATTTACTGCTAGAATGGCGGCAGAAATACGCTATTTGGGGAATTCTTTTATATGTTATTTCTACGGTTTTTATCATCTATATAAGTACAGGAACTGTTCGCACGCCCGTTTGGAATATTCTTTATTGGATAATTATTTTATTTGCCTCTGTCAATGCCGTTCTCAAAAGTTTTGTGCAGGAAAACAGTCAACGACAATTATATTATTACCAACTGGCACATCCGATTGCGATTATTTTGTCTAAGATAATCTATAATATTGGGCTACTTTTTTTATTGACCATACTGACTTATTTGGCAATGACTATTGTCTTTGAAAATCCAGTCAGAAGAGTCGGTTTGTTTTGGTTAATTCTATTTTTGGCAAGTGTTGGTTTTTCTATTACTTTTACTTTTGTTTCCGCTATTGCTTCAAAAGCAGATAATAGTTCTACCTTGATGGCGATTTTGTCTTTTCCGATAGTCATTTCTATCTTAGGAACTTTAATGACTTTGTCGGCAAATGCTTTAGGGATTATTCAAGATACCGCTTATTTAGATAATATTTATACTTTGCTAGCGATTGATGGCATACTCTTAGGATTGGCGTTGATTCTCTTTCCTTTTTTGTGGAAGGATTGACCTATTACTGGATAACTTCCCGTTATCCAGTAATTTACGTTTTTGATTCGTCAGTACTTTAAAACCAGCCATATTGAAAACTTACTTTGATTTCAAGTCATCCAGTAACGGGAAGTTACTGGATGACAAGTATACAAATAACAAACATGAAAAATAACTGGTGGAAAATACTAGGCATTATCTTACTGCTTTACGCTTTTCTTTTTGGCGTATTGACTCCATTAAAGCCTGGCTTACCCAGCGTTTATCCAATTAATGGAGACGCAGGAACGACGATAACCCTAAATATTAGTGGTTATAATACCCATTTTGACGAAACGGCTAAACAACGAGTTTGGTTAAAATTAGCGGATAAAGCCCTATTAGCCAAATCCGTAAAAGCGACGGCTTCTAATCAATTAGCCGCAACTTTTGACTTGCCAGCTTTTTTGCCTTCAACGGATAAAGTCGTAGAATTAAGTTTGGTCACAGATAACGAATTAGATGGTGCATCCGTTTTACCAAGTGCGATATTCATCAAACAAGCAGCCGTTGACCCAGTAAAAGCACAGGCCTTATGGCAAAATTCGCCGATAGAAAACCTTCATCAACACGAGGGCATTACCTTTCCTTATAGAAATGTCTTAGGCGAAACAATTCGTAATCTGTATTTTCATGTTTCCTTATGGTTCGCCATGTTTATCTTATTAACAGCAGCGGTTGTTTATAGTATCAAATATTTAAACAAAGGCAATATCAACGACGACCATCGGGCTTATTCCTTAATTAGTATTGCGGTAGTTTATGGTTTATTGGGTTGTGCGACTGGTTCCGTTTGGGCGAAACATACTTGGGGTACTTGGTGGACAACGGATGTTAAATTGAATATGTCGGCAGTTTTTATGTTGGTTTATTTAGCTTATTTTGTGCTAAGAGGTTCTTTTCAGGATGAAATAAAAAGGGCAAGATTGACTTCTGTTTACAATATATTTGCTTTTGCGTCGATTATTCCTTTGTTATTTGTTATACCAAGGTTAGTAGATAGTTTACACCCTGGCAATGGCGGAAATCCTGGGTTTGGCGCGGAAGATTTAGACAATACCATGCGTATGGCTTTTTATCCTGCTATTATAGGCATGACCTTATTAGGTTTATGGATTTCAACTTTGCGGTATCGGTTGGCAGTTATTGCAGATAAAATGTTGGAATGATGAATGATAAACGATGAATGATGAACTCGTCTAATAATTTCAAGTAAAAAATCTAAACTATAATCATACAATGAATAAATTAAAAATAGGCATATCTTTCTTGTGCATCCAAATCTTGGCAATTAGCACTACTTTTGCGCAAACGACCAATCCAGATTTTATGCAAAGTATTGGTAAGATTTATGTAGTAGTAGCTGTTATTATTACCATATTTATTGGCATCATTATTTATCTATTCTCGTTAGAACGAAAAATTAAAAATTTAGAACAACAGTTGTTGAATGATGAACGATAAACGATGAATTCGTCGAGTAACATATAGTAGTTGTTAAAACAGTATATTTTGTTAAAGGGTTTTCTTATAAAAAAAGAATAGCCCTTGGTAGCTTGATTTCTTCGGGCTTCGAGCCCAAAGAAATCAAAAAGGGTTTTTAAAGGGGGAGCAAAAAATAGATTTTCAAAGAAAATCTATTTTTTGCTCCCCCTTTAAATCCCCTTTTTACAAATATTGCCATTCGATATGGCAATATTTGTTATACTACATGGCATTTTGAAGACTATAACTTTTTATAAGAAAACCCTTTATTTTGTTATTCCTTGATTGAATTTGCTGACTTTAACAATTCATCATTCATCGTTCATCATTAAAAAAAGTATTTCAACCAAATTTAAGATGATTGACCATTTATTTTGCCCTTGGTAGTCATCGAATAACCTAACCATAATAATTTTCAAATGGCTAAGAAAGAACCAGATTTCTTGGGTAGTGTACAGCAGTATTTTGATAAAGCTGCACCACACACAGGCTTACATGCTGGCTTGCTGGCGCAAATTCGGCATTGTAATGCTATTTACAAAATGAATTTCCCTGTAAAATTCGGTAATGAATACCGCATTATTGAAGCTTATCGGGTACAACATTCTCACCATCGAACGCCTACTAAAGGAGGGATTCGTTACAGTAATCACGTTAACCAAGAAGAAGTCATGGCATTGGCAACTTTGATGAGTTATAAATGTGCCATTGTAGATGTTCCTTTTGGCGGAGCTAAAGGTGGAGTCAAAATCAATCCTTGGGAATTGACCACTTTCCAAAGAGAGAAAGTAACGCGTCGATACACGATGGAGTTAATTAATCGAAATTTTATTGGCCCATCCATTGATGTTCCTGCACCCGATTATGGAACAGGCGGTCAAGAAATGGCTTGGATTTATGATACCTATCGAACTTTCAAAGGAAGCGATATTGATGCAGCAGGTTGTGTAACAGGCAAACCTGCTAATTTAAATGGTATCCAAGGTCGAGTGGAAGCAACAGGTCGAGGTGTTTATTATGGCATTCGTTCTGTAGTGGACCAAGCCAAGGACATGAAAAAAATCGGCTTAACCGCTGGTATTGCAGGTAAAAAAATGATTATCCAAGGTTTGGGGAATGTGGGGTCTTTTACCGCTAAAATTTCTCAGGATGAAGGGGGTGCTTTAAT